>DATDFW010000188.1:0-2230 GCA_036522375.1 Nitrospiraceae bacterium | reverse complement strand
GAAAATACGCTGGCCGTGTCACGCACACGCGGCCGCGCAACGACGTAGTGGCAGAGGCACAGCTTGTTCACAAGAGGGAGATAGGCCAGGAACTTATTGAGCAGCATAGACAGGAGCGGAACACGTTTCGGAAACAAGAGGCGTCGTTCCGTCTTCACCACTTCAAAATCCGACAAGTGCAGGAGATTGGCAATGTCGGCCGGTGACAGCCAGCTCTGCTCCCGTTGCGGCATTTTCATGCCGATTTTTTCACCCAACCGGAGAACAGGCTCCCAGAGATAGTTGTAATTCGACACAATGATCCGAGTCCTGGCCGTGCAGACCCGATGCAGCCTGGTGAGCGCAGCCTCGACATCCAACAAGTGTCCGATCACATCGGCCAGGATAATGACGTCGAACCTTTCCCGCATCTCCAACGATTCTGCATCACCGACATGAAACTCCAACGAGGGGTGTTGCCGAGCCGCCTCGCTGACCATCGCCTCACTGAGATCGACACCGACTCCTCGAGACGGCTTGAGGGCAGCCAGTAAATTTCCGAGGCTCGACCCCACTTCGAGAATGCGGAGGCCTTGAGGAACCAGAAATTGAAAATAGCGCGTCTGGTCTTCGTAGTATGCGCCGGCTTTGTGCCGCCAATAGGCGCGCTGGCCCGCCAGTCGGTTGAAGTGCTCGCGGCTCGCCTCCAACTTCTCCTTGGTCTGAAGGGTCATGATCATAAGAAGGCCAAAAATGAGGGAAGAGAGGACACACCCCATGGCCCCACATTCGAGGAGAGTAGAACTCTCCAGACAATGCTCGACCGGTGGTGCCCAATCACGCATCTTGGAATCCACCGTACCACTAGGCTTACAAATTCGCACGACTTCCCTGCAAATACAGCAGTCAGGAATCTCGATCACGATCGAGACCGCTTCAGCCGATTTTTCCGAGCAGCGCGCGCGCAGACGACGATCTTTGCTGCACCATTGTTTCCACACCCCTATCAGCTCCAAAGGTCCGATCGCCTCAACGATTTCGGGGGAGAAGGGGTGAGACGGATCATGGAAAACGTCTACAGAGCGCGAGCAGGAATAGCAGCATGAAATAGGTTGATCCAACGGGACGATGACAATCGCGCTGGAAACAATTCGATGGGGCGAGTTGGGAAAGGACTATGACCTAAACTGTGCGGCGAGTTCGGCCGGCTTGAAGACGCCCCGCTCGGTGACAATGCCGGTGATAAATTCTGCCGGCGTCACGTCGAACGCAGGATTGTAGACAGCCACGCCGGTCGGTGCGACAGGATGGCTTCCGTGAATGGTGGTGACCTCTAAAGAGTTCCGTTCTTCGATCGGAATATCCGCCCCTGTTTGTGTCTTCAAATCAATCGTGGAATAGGGCGCGGCGACGTAGAAGGGAATCCCGTGGGCTTTTGCCAGCACGGCGACTGTGTAAGTCCCGATCTTGTTCGCCACGTCTCCGTTTGCTGCGATTCGATCGGCGCCCACGATGCAGAGGTGAATTTTCCCCTGCCGCATGAGTGTACCGGCCATGTTGTCTGTGATGAGCGTCACAGGAATTTTGTCCTGCATCAACTCCCAGGCCGTAAGCCTGGCGCCTTGTAGCACCGGCCTGGTTTCGTCTGCGATGACCTGAATCTGCTTCCCTTGTTCCCAAGCCGCACGAATCACACCCAATGCCGTGCCATAACCGGCTGTTGCCAAAGCTCCTGCATTACAATGAGTGAGGACCGTTTGACCACTCGCAATCAGTTTCGCTCCGTGCTGTCCCATCGCTTTGCAGAGCGCGATATCTTCATCAAGAATAGCTTGTGACTCCTTCAGCAACGCAGCTTTGATGGACGTAATTGGTTGTGCCTTTAGCGAGCAAAGCAGGCGTTTCATCCGTTCGATAGCCCAAAATAGGTTAACCGCCGTTGGTCTGGTCGCCCCGAGGTGATCGCAGATCGCGAGGACCGCCTTCGTAAAGGGCTCATAGTCTGATGCGGCGACCGTCTGGGCACCAAGTGCGATCCCCATCGCCGCGGTCACGCCGATCGCCGGAGCGCCTCTCACTTTGAGGCTGCGAATGGCGTCGGCAACCGTCAGATAATCCCGGCAGTCCAGAAATTCGACGTGCTCCGGCAGCCGGCTCTGGTCGAGCAGTCGTACTGCGCCGTTTTTCCATTCAACGGTGGGAACCATAGAGGAATCTTGTAGCGGGAACTGGGATGGAGTGCAAGGGGGGT
>DATDFW010000187.1:0-5671 GCA_036522375.1 Nitrospiraceae bacterium | reverse complement strand
GTTCGTCAGCTGGGTCTCCTGACTCGAGGATCCGCGAGTCAGGAGACCCAGCTGACGAACGTTTCAACACAGCCCTTCGAGTCAAAGGGAGGTTGAGTATGCGGTCCGGCCATTGGTATCGATTCGTCTTGTTCTCTATATGTGCATTCCTCAGTTTTTCCGTCACGTGGTCCGTGGAAGTTTTCGGTGAACAGCCCCCTGACACCGAACCGGTTTTGGAAACCAGGGAGGTGGTAGTCACTGCGACCAAGACACCGGTTCCGGTCACTCATCTGACCAGTGCAGTCGAGGTTATGAGTGGAGAAGATCTCACACGTCGAAGAGTCAAGACGGTTGCGGATGCCCTCCGTCTCGCCCAGGGGCTCACGGTATTTTCAAATGGCGGTCCAGGTACGAGTACAAGCGTGCGCATTCGAGGCAGCAACGCCGATCAGGTCCTGGTTCTGATCGATGGCGCGATCATGAATAGCGGAACACTCGGCAACTTCGACTTTGCCAATCTCACCACCGATAACATCGAACGCATTGAAGTTCTCCGTGGTGCCCAAAGTATGTTGTGGGGGGCGGACGCGATGGGTGGCGTGATCAATATCACTACCAAAAAGGGCACCGGTGTTCCGTCGTTCAGCGCATTCTCAGAGTACGGATCCTTCTCGTCGATTCGTGAAGGCGGGCAGGTGTCCGGTCAGAAGGGGCCAATTGATTTTAGTGCGGCGATTTCGCGATGGGATTATACCGGATTTTCGGCCGTGAATTATCGTCGGGGAGCATCAGAGCGAGACGCCTTCCGCAACTGGCAAGCTTCATCACGTTTAGGCATGAAGCTTCCTTACGAAGGGCGGCTTGACCTGAATTTCAGATTCTTGCAGGGAAAGACCGATTTTGACGGCGGATTTGGGCCCGGGCTCGACGTGCTCGGTGCGTACTCGAATAGTCAGCAGTTCATCTATAGCGCCTCCTACCAGCAACCTATCACGGAATGGTGGAATCAAGTACTGACAGTATCGCGTCAGAACGAAATTCTTCATTCCTTCCCAGGGACGTCTCAAAGAGATTTGTCGACAGGATTTGTGTCGAATCCTCTTGATCCTCAGTTTAACCCGGATTCAAAGTTCAATACGGTTTCGAATCGAATCGAATGGCAAAACAACTTTCAGATTGGCAAACCGTTGTTGCTGACGGCCGGCTATCAGTATAGAGAGCAACAGGGGGAGAATCTTAATCTCAGTACTGGGGGCTCGGCCATCAGTAATCACATCATCTCGAGTCATGCAGGCTTTGCTCAAGCTCAACTCAATCTCTGGGATCGAGTGTTTGCAACGGCAGGCGTGAGACAGGATGAGTACAACGTCTTTAGCAGCGCGACCACGTATCGGACAACTGCCGGCTACCTCCATCAAGAAACCGGCACCAAGATCCGCGGGAGCTATGCAACAGGGTTTCGCGCTCCAACGATCAATCAATTATATTTTCCACTTTTTGGAAATCCAAATCTGAAGCCTGAGAAGAGTCAGAGTATGGATATCGGAGTGGACCAGTATCTATGGAACGACCGTTTGACCCTCAGCGGGGGGTTTTTCTGGAACCATTTCCGCGACATGATTGTGTTTCAGCAGAGCGTGGCAGTCTGTGGCCCAGACCCATTTGGGTTTGATCCTAAAGGGAACACCTGCGCGCAGAATATTGGCGCGGTGAGCACGAAGGGATGGGAAGCGAGCGTGAAGTATGCCGTGGTCAAAGATGTGCTGTTCATCAAGAGCCTGGATGTGCAGGCCCAGTATACGAATACGTTGACCAGAAATCTCGATCAACAGCTTGGCAATCGAGCCCCCCGAATACCGGTTGATCAATGGAGCATGATCGTGAGTTATCAACCGATAGACCTACTGAGGATCAATCTGGAAGGACGCTATGTGGGATCTCGATTCAACGACGTGAACAATCTGCAGCCAATGCGTGCGTTCGATGTCTGGAATGTGTTCGCGAGTTATGATGTGACGAATCGTGTGCAGACGTATCTTCGAGTGGACAATATTTTCAATGAAAAGTATGAAGAGGTTCTGCTTTTCGGCACTCCTGTGCGATCCGTTTTCGTCGGGTTGAAGGTGAATTACGACGCGAAGTAACAGAATGACATGAATGTTCCACGATTGGTCATCGCCGGAACCCACAGCGGTGTCGGCAAGACGACAGCAACTTTGGCGATCCTGGCGGCGCTGCAACAGCGGGGCCGTCAGGTGCAAGCGTTCAAGGCAGGGCCTGACTTTATCGATCCTGGTTATCACAGCCTGCTGACCGGACGACCTTCACGTAACCTCGATGGATGGATGTTGGGCGAGGCTGTCAATCGCAACATCTTCTCGAGGGCTGCTGCCGGTGCGGATCTCTCTATCGTCGAAGGCATGATGGGCCTGTTCGACGGCAGTTCGCCGGTGAACGAGGTCGGCAGTACGGCTGAATTGGCGAAGCAACTAGATGCGCCGGTGTTGCTGGTCATCGATGGGAGCGCCATGGCCCGCTCTGTTGCGGCCATGGTTTCAGGGTATGCGAAGTTCGATCCGGCAGTTCGTGTGGTAGGCGTACTCTTCAATCGGGTCAGCAGCGAGGGGCATTACAGGCTTCTCAAGGAAGCAGTGGAACAAGAGACGGACGTGGTGACGGTGGGCTATTTGCGGCCGGATCCAACGGTGACGATTGCTGAACGTCATCTCGGGCTCACGACTGCGATGGGACAGAAGACTGTCGAACTCTATAGCCGTATGGCCAAGGCAGCGGCAGAGACAATCCACCTGGATCGAGTCGAGGCGTTGGCTCAATTGTGCAAAGCACTGCCGCCAGCGGCGGTTCAGCCCGTGATAGGGGAAAAAAGTAATGCGATTCGAATAGGCGTGGCGCAGGACCAGGCATTTTGCTTTTACTATCCAGACAATCTTGAGTTGCTCGAAGCAGAGGGGGCGGAGTTGGTGACATTTTCCCCCATGAGCGATCGGGAATTGCCTGATGTAGATATGTTGTACCTTGGCGGAGGCTATCCGGAACTGCATAGCGAGGCGTTGACTGGGAATGTGAGTATGCGAACGGCGATCCGGCAATTTGCGAAGCGGGGTGGGACGATCTATGCGGAATGCGGCGGGATGATGTACCTCACGCAGGCCATCCGCGACTTCGCCGGCACATCACATGAAATGGTCGGTCTGTTTCCTGCCGAAGCCGTCATGCAGAAATCCATGATGACCTTGGGATATCGAACAATGACCTGCTCTCAGCCCTGCCTCCTCGGTGAAGCCGGCGTGACCGCGCGCGGTCATGAGTTTCACTACTCTACGCTAGTTTCGAGAAGCCCACTCAACTATGCTTGTGCACTTCGTGATGCGCAGGGGGAGTCAAAGGGCTCGGATGGGCTTGTGATAGGCAACACCCTGGGACTCTATACGCACATACATTTTGCTAGTCAGCCACAGTTGGCCGGAGCGCTTATCGCTTCGGCTCGCCGAATAAGAATGGGGGCATCAATGGGTCCCGGTGTTATGCGATGACGGAGCCGGACGAACACAAAGCGAGGATGGTGCGGTTGAAGGCGTCGGTGGACCGGCGTATTGAGGCAGCTCAAGAAGAGAAAGGATTATTGATCGTCTACACCGGTGCCGGTAAGGGAAAGACCACTGCCGCGCTGGGGATGGCGTTGCGATGCATCGGTCATGGGATGAAGGTAGCCGTCGTGCAGTTTATCAAGGGAGCCATCGATACAGCGGAAGAACGGGCGTTGAAATCGTTCGGCGATCGAGTGGTCTTCCTCCGGATGGGAGAGGGCTATACCTGGGAAACGCAAGATCGTGTGAGGGATACGAAGTTTGCCCAACAGGCCTGGACGGCGGCCTGTGGGTTTCTTTGTGATCCCTTGTATGCGATGGTCATTCTCGATGAATTCAATATCGCGCTGCAACATGAGTACGTCGGTCTCTCAGATGTCCTGCCTATGCTTCAGGCTCGACCTCCGATGCAACATGTGGTCATCACTGGCAGAGGAGCGCCAGCCGAGCTGATCGATGAAGCCGATCTTGTGACGGAGATGAAGCAGATCAAGCATCCTTTCCGAAAAGGTGTCAAGGCGCAGCAGGGAGTTGAATTCTAAAGCCATGAGAGGACCGGTCACCAAAACATGCGAGCATTGCAAGCAGATCTTTGAATGTGGTCAATACGGCTGTTGGTGCGGGCGAGTGGGGATTACTGAAGAGCAGATGGACTGGATTGCCGCACGTTTTCAGGATTGCCTCTGCCCTGCCTGTTTGAGGATGATCAGCGCTGGTGCACTCGATGAGTTTTCTACCAAGCCAACGAGTCCGGCCGAGTGACGGCCGTCAGATGCTCGCCGTTCTGAACGTCTATCCAGGGAGTATGGTATGAGTCTGCCGTCCAACACCTTGATTCCTAATAATGGAAAATTCTCAGACCCTGAGCGGGCAGCCGTCTACCGCGTGATTTTTGAGCGGAGGGACGTCAGACGCAATTTTTTGAGGACGCCGATTGCAGACGATGTGCTTGCGAGAATTTTGACCGCCGCGCATCACGCCGGGTCTGTCGGATTTATGCAGCCCTGGGACTTTGTGGTGATCCGTCAGCGCGCGACAAAGCGCGCGGTGAAACAGCTATTCAAAAAGACGAATGCCGAGGCGGCGGTGCGTTATGAAGGAGCTCGCGCCACCCTGTATCGCAGTTTAAAGCTCGAAGGAATCGAGGAGGCGTCGATCAATCTTTGCGTGACCTGCAGCCGCCAGCGTGGTGGCCCACATGTGCTTGGGCGGTCCACTGTCCGCGAGACGGATTTGTACAGCACCTGTTGCGCTATTCAAAATCTCTGGCTGGCAGCACGAGCGGAAGGTATTGGGGTTGGATGGGTCAGTATTTTGGACCACGGAGCGTTGAAGCAGGTCCTTGGAATTCCCAGGCAGGTCAAAGTGTTGGCGTACCTCTGTCTCGGCTATGTCTCCGAGTTTGCCGCAAAGCCCGATTTGGAAACGGCAGGATGGCGGAGCAGGATTCCAGTTGAACAACTCATCCACCATGAATCCTGGGGAACCAGAGCGGCATTCACGCTACACGATCGACTGGGTGAAAAACGATAATGTGGGATCACACTCTGATCTCCCTCCTGCAACGGACACTGGAAGATCGCATTCATCGACAACATGTTTCCGGCGCTGTGGCGGCCATTGGACGTCACCATGCTGAGCCTGTCGTGTTGGCGGCTGGTTTTGAAGATCTTCACCGCACACAGCCAATGAGGGCGGAGAGGTGTTTTCCGATTTGGAGCATCTCCAAGACATTTCTAGCAGTCGTAGTGCTAAGACTGGCGCAGCGAAAAGTGCTTGCACTTGAGGATCGGGTGGAGTGCTGGCTTCCTGAGCTCCAACTCGCACGATCCGTGACCCTACGCCAGCTCTTGAACCACACAAGCGGCCTACCGGATTACGGTGCATTACCGCTGTATGCGCAGGCCATCCGAGAACGCAACGATCCATGGAGTTTTAGTCAATTTATCGAACACACCTGTACGAATGAGTTCGTAAATGGTCCTGGTCAAGGATGGCAGTACTCGAATATCGGCTACATGGTTCTGTGCAAGATTATCGAGGTGGCCGCTGGTCAGTCGTTGGCTGAAGTCATTCGATCC
>DATDFW010000186.1:0-8344 GCA_036522375.1 Nitrospiraceae bacterium | reverse complement strand
GTTGGAGAGGAGCCATAACGAATCGTACTCTGAATATGTAATGGGCTGATTCTGTGGAATACCACAGGCGGTGTCAAGCAACTAGGGACGCAGAATTATGCGGTCCAAGAGGTTTGAAACTCGATGAACAGTCCGGATGATATAGCTGCCCTTCAGGCGACGGTATCGCCACGCAACTGACAAGCGGAAATCAATCTCGCATGCTGCGAAAACAACAATCAACGTATGGACAGGTGAGAGGCTGGCAGGGGACCGATCGATTCAACGTGCGTAGGAATCTTTGACCCCAGAATGGTCCAGTGGATTACTTGGAGCGTGACGGAGGCACGGAGCGACTGTTCTCGATCACGACTGATTGAGACTTGGGAATTGTTGCCACGACATCGTGCAGGGGATCCCCTTCCTGGTCCTTGCCATCACGCCCAACACTATACATCACGCCCTTCTGCTGATCGACCAGCATAGGAAGACCAGTAAAGGGATCGTAATGGGCCTGTCCTGCCTTCGCAAGGCGCATGAGCAGATTCCCCTCTTGCGGTCCTCGCCTGACCCAAGCTTGCAGACCAGCCAAACGAAGTCGCGCATCGGTCTCTACGATACGCCCAACATAGTGGTCCCATGAAGGGAGTGGCTCGATCCCGATGATGTGTTCGATCGGATTCGCCAGGTAGTCCAGTGTGCTATCAGCGGGAGTCTGAATGAAGCTGGACAGTTTCGGCATATTCGTGTAGCGCCCTTCCGCCATTGCTTTGCTCGCGGCCTCGTAATAGTCCGCATAGGCATTGGATCTCCGCTGCACGGGAAGCGGCATTGCCGCCACCAGGGAAACGTGAAGCGGGCGCTCGTTGGTTTTATCATCCTTCAAACTTGTCGTCACAGACTTTGTTGCCCATACGAGATGGCTCTGCATCGGCCATCGGAGGGATAACTCAACCTGATCCAATGGGCGAACGATCTTGCCGAGACGAGCGACGGTTTCCCCATCGAGATCCTGTCGAATCAAGAGCCCGGATGCGAGCGCCACATCGTCCTCGACTGCCGCCACAGCCATCATCTTGATCATCAACGTTTTCGACTGTCCCAGTGCCACGCGCCATGATCCCATATCGGTCTCAAGTCGTTCGAGACCGGCACCAAAATCTTGCGCAAATCCATCTGCCAGGTACAACCGATGGGCAAACAGAACATGGGCGCAGTTCGGGCTCAGGATTTGTCCGTACCCGACATCTTCAAACGGCATCGAAAGCCATTGTTGATAGCGCCTGAGTGCAACCGATTCTTGAGCTACCCAGGACCGTACTGCGGCAGCCTGTGGCTTCATCGCAGCCGCCGGATCGGCACTGGTGAACCATCCGCGCACGACATTGGCGGAGGCTCCTGACGTCGTCATCCCTTTCCCCTCATCACCGAGCATGCAGGCGTTGGCAGCTTGGAGATCGTTCTCTTCCGCCTTGCGCTCGTATCCCGCTTGGAGTGGATCCTGTTCCGCAGAGGCGCCGAAGCCGAGCAGAATGTGATATCCGTTTTTCTTTGAATCAGGGAATGTCCTTGGAGGGCTCGCTGTCAGGTTGTGATACACCGGCGACGGGGGAGCTTCCATGACCATCCAGGCCAATCCAATCACACCAATGCCGACCGCGCCCAGCACGACGCACGAGAGTGCCAACACCGCACACAACAAGACCATTGACCGTGTTGTGGAAAAACAGGACCCGATGAATGACGAGATACCAATGCGGACCCGCGACACTCGTGCAGCTAACCGGGGGCGCGGTCTTGGCGACGCTACACGATCCTGCGTGCGGAGGTGGCTCTTCTCTCCAGTTGAGTCAAGAAGAACATCAGCAGTCGAGGCAGCGACCAAGGGGACGGGCTCTGGCTCCGTGTGAGTGAATTCGATCACGGTATCCTGCCACGTTGAGGAAGACGGTGGCGGAGGATTCACAAAGGTGATCGATTCACTCGCCCGAACCCATTCCGGTCTCGTATCATCTTGGGGGACAACTTTTTCCACGAGCGGGGCGATCGCTTCAACAACCGGAGCAACCGTCTCCGGAAGAGCCGATTCCCATCCACCGCTGCGCGACAGGTCAGTGACGACCTCGGAGGGTTCCTCCACTAGGGGTGAGGGAGACGGCGTAACAACTGGACTCTCTCCCTTTCCCTTATCCTTATCCCATTGTCGCTTCTTTTCAGAAGGACGATGTGACTGAACTTCAACTTCACCAGTGCTCCAATGCGCCGGTGTCTCCATCGAGGCAGGAGGTACCGTTGGGGCATCACTTGGTGCTATGGAGAACGGAGGACCTTCAGCTGGCTGGAACAGTGTGATGGGTATTTCATGGTATTCTTCGGAAACAGGTTCAGGCATGGGTAATGATTCAGGAATCACCGCTGAAAGTGGCGAATCAGGAACGGAGGATTCCGGCGTCACAGGTTGCAATTGCAGAAGAGGTGGGAACGACACAGGTTCAGATTCACGAGCGGGTTCGAGGCACTCTGACTGAGAGGGCACCGGGAGTTCTACCTTGAAGAAGCTTGGAGCATCGCTCGAAATAGTCTCTGACTCTTCTGGATGCGGGGGCTCTTCAGAATGGGAAACCGGTGTTGACCATGGGAGATCAGGTTCTTTAGTCGCATGAATTTCTGAAATTGATCCGCTCGCTTCACCCGCGATTGAAGGATGAATCAATCGCAAGGGCTCGGGATCGTTAAACGCAACGGGCGGTTCCATGGCTGGGGAAGTGGATGGAGTGGAAAGCTCTGGTTCTGACACAGATTCTGCTTGGGCTGATGCTAATTCTTTCGCACCCGGCTTGGACAATGCAGCAGGCGAATTTGAAGACAACGTTTCAGCAGCCAGCTTCAATGCGTCGTCGAAAACGGCGTTCCATGAAAAAGGAACGGTGGAAGAGGAATCCTTGACGGACTGGGGCGGGACTTCTGGCTCCCGAAGTTCCGCAGGACTCGTTAAAGGCTCCTCCGCAAAGATCGACTCACGTGGCTTCGTGAATTCTTGCGCAGGGTCCGGACTTGGCAATTGATCTGATACACATTCAGGGTGAGTGGGAGGGGGTGGGGCAAGAAGAGATTCACCTCCAAGTAGAGAGGATCCATTCGATTGCGCTATCGGAACCGTTGATGGAGCCGTCTCTTCAATCCTAATGGTGGAGTTCTCGATCTGCTCCCATGGCATGGGAGAAGATAATCCCAGCGATCCGCTTGGAGAGGTGATGCCACCCTCGACCTCCGCAGTGCGCTCCCCCGAGGAGCTAGGGGGAAGCCTCTCCTCCACCAAGAGGGACGGTTCGATAATCGAATCCCACATCTCACCATTACGATCTTCACTCGATAGAATCAACGATTCGTCCAATATCGATGGCAACCCATCCTGTTCGAGTCGATCAGCCTTCTGGATTGACTCAGTGGACTCGGATGGCAGAACTTCCGGTACCTGTGGAACGAAACTGACCGGTGCCGGGTCTATCACATCCGGCAAAACGTCCTGAACATCGAGCGATTCGCGGACAGGTTTCGACGAAATGGATGGCGGAATCTCGTGGTTTGGGAGAGTCCCATCAAACTGTTCCCACGGCATCACATCCGAAGGCTCATCCCCTCCAGTGGTAAGGAGGATTCCGTCTGGGGATTGCGGGGTGGCGTCTAATGACGGTATGGCCGAGGGAGCCAGCGGACGAGGGAGAAGGAGTTCCCCAGTTTGTATGTCAAAGAGAGACGCAAACTGACAGGCCACGGAGCTGGCCGGTGCAAGTTCTCTTATCTTGGCATAGAGTTCAGAAGGTTTCTTGGGATTTTCAGAATCCGGATCCTCGATCAGAACGTCAATTGCCTTGCCCAATTCGGTCACCGCGGCAACGGCATCCCCCTTTTCCTCATATACATGACCCAAGAGCTCGAGGAAAGGTACGCAACGAGGTCCGGCAACCAAGTATTCACGCAGTAGGGATTCAGCCAGCCAGAAGTCTTGTCGCTCAATCGCCTCATTCGCAAGAGACTCAAACGCTTGCCGAGCGGTGGCCAGACTACCCAACCGTAGATGCAGCGTGGCAAAGAGCCGTCGCGCTTCCGTGTTGTGCGGATCAAGAGAAAGGAGTTCTTTCAACGCAGCGGACGACCGGCCATACTTGCCGGCGTTCATGTGGGTGATCGCTTCCTCCAGAAGCGCACTTTTTTTACTGTAGCCGACAACACCCCGTTTCTGCATCCGAGATGGAGTCTTTTTGTCAATCTTTTTGGGGGGTTTCTTGTCGGTCCGCACGTTACAACCTTAGCAGATCATAGCAAGTTGCAAAGTGGCTTTTCCGGCCACTTTGCACACGTTTATACTTCCGTACGGTTTCTCGCAATTGAGGGAGCAAACCCGACGAAAAGTGCAATCCTAATGCCATTATTGTCTTCATGGAAGATTTGAATATCATTGATTATTAAGGTAATGTTCGACCAATTCGTCTGCTCTCACTCCCTCCTTCGTCAAAAATGAACAGGCCGGTCAAGAATCACCGCTGAGAGAGTCTTTCGCGAAAAAATTCCTGGCAAATCATACGTTGACGCTTCTCGTGGAAGCCCCACGAAAGCCTGAGGGAGCAGTTGAAACACCCTTAAATCCTCCGGATAACGGAATCCCAGGTGCTCACCAGTAATTCAATAGCAAGCTCATTGTTAACCAGACTCGTAAGTTGGGTTGTGTCAATGACGAGCCTTGTGATACGGTTCGCTACTCCCTTTTTTATGTTCGATGTCACCCGGGCGATGAATTATCTCCCTGCACACAGTATTTGGGAATCATGGACTTTTTGCCTTTCGGACGTTTGAACTGGATCAGACGCGCCTCTCTCGTCTGTCTGCTGGCAGTACTGAGCGGATTTCTCTACCCTCTCACCCTGCGTGCAGAATTTGGAGGAAATTCCACTGGACGGGTTTCGCTCGACTTCAATGATGTTGAACTCTCTGTTTTTGTTCGTTTCATAAGCGAGTTGACTGGTAAGAACTTTGTCTTAGACGATGTCGTCAAGAAGGCGGGGGGGAAAATCAGCGTCTATTCCCCGACCAAGGTCACGAGCGACCAAGCGTACAGCATGTTCGTGGCGGCGCTAGAAGTCAGTCGTTTGGCGGTCGTCACGAAAGGAAATGTCCATCAAATCGTGGCGATGGGTGACCTTCCTCCGGAACGGGGGGCCTTCGTCTACAAACTGAAACACGCCAATGCGACAGACCTTGCCGCGATCCTGACCAATCTCGTCGCTCGATCTCAGACTGTCGCACAGACAGCGCCAGGCGCTCGCCCACCCTTTAGGCCCTTGAGTGAATTTGAAGCCCCCGTCCAGGTTTTTGCGGACAAGGCCACAAATGCGATTATTGTCAGTTCGACAAAAAGTGCCTACACAAAGTTGCAGTCGGTCATTCGAGACTTGGATACGCGTCGGAATCAGGTCTTTGTTGAAGCCGTCATCCTGGAAGTACAGGTCACTCGGCTCAGACAGATCGGGAGCGACCCTCTTCAAGTAATTGGTTCGGGCAAGAGCGGTTCGCTGCAAGGCATTGCTGGACTCAACACCGCACCAGAAAATTTGTCAGCCATCGCGCAGGCCATCACTGGGGCTGCTGGTGGCGCGGCAACTGGAGGCGTATCAGTACTCAACACTGTGAACGTGCGCGCATTCTTACAACTGTTGCTGAGCCTCACGGACACCAACGTCCTATCGACACCTCAAGTGCTCGCTGCAGATAATCAAAAGGCCAAGATCGTCGTGGGTGAAAATCGACCGTTCCCTACGGGGCAAGCTCAGGGGATTACGGGCGGGACTCTTGTCACAATCGAGCGAAAAGATGTCGGCGTGACACTGGAACTCACCCCGCAGGTCCTGGAGAACGACCTGATCCGATTGGAGATCAAGCAGGAAATTACCGCGATCGAAGAGAATGTTGCACAAACGATCGGGAGCGGGACGGCCAGTATCCCAGTCGGACCCACCACGACCAAACGGTCTATGGAGACAACCACCATCGCGAGAGATCAACAGACGATTGTCGTCGGCGGGCTCGTGCGAGATAACATCACCCTGAACGAAAATAAAGTCCCTTTGCTTGGAGATATTCCATTCATAGGTTGGCTCTTCCGATTCCAAAGCCGACAAACCGATAAACTGAACCTTCTTGTGTTCCTGACCCCGACCTTGGTCAGGGATGAAGTGGACATGGTAGAGTTAAACGCCCGGAAGTCAACGGAATTGGGTACCTTGCAGCGCGAAAATCGGATTGAAGAACCTACTAGACTCAAGCAAGATGTTTTAGAAAAACTCGAACGCCCGAATGGCACTACCCGCCCACTTCCAAACATCCTAGATCCATCCGCCCCGGTCCAGCCCTCTGTGCGACCTGAGTAATGAATTCTCATCAATCGCGTTCGGCATTCGCTACTTTTGCCGTTCCTCTCACCTGCCCACCACTGCTGCATCACAGCAGGCAGAGATTTTTCACCCATATGACCTAAGATGTGCGCTGGCTTATCTGCGCACTTTTGATAAAGGCAGAAGACCGTGCGTCTTTCGCCACTGTCGTACAAACTATGACAGCGTTTCTGCTCTGAATCCGACAAGAAACTTCTCCTTCGGCTGATGGGGCTTCGATCAGGACTCGGCTATAAATACGCATAGACGCGCAACGAATAGATCTCACATTGGCGATGGCATCCCCCCGCAAGATATCCTCGAGACAACCGGACAATCAATCGAGAGATTCGTTTATCCCTCCACAGGAGGTTGTGATGGCATATCCATATGACTCCAGCGTTGACTCCGTCATTTACCACGAAATAACCAAGCTCGTATCCTGTCCCCTCGATGAACTGGCTCGGCGGTTACCGGCGTATTCGTGGGCACAAGTGTTCGCGGCGGTGGATCGGCTCAGCCGGCAAGGGACGTTGAGACTCAGTCGCACGAGTCGTTTCAGCTATGCCCTATCTGTTGGTTCAGATCCTTCACTCCCCAGTCTTAGAGAGACCGGAGAAGCCAGGTCTTGTGTGGACGGAGTGACTGATTCGCACAGGGGTAAAAAGTAGGAGATCTTGCGATGGCGAACCGGGAGAACGGTGTTCGAACCTATGCGATGGTTGTTGAACCCGATGTGAACATTGGGAACAAACTCACGGATTGGCTTGCGGCTCATTGCTACCAAGCGGTGCTTGCTCGATCCGTTGAGGAGGCCATCGAGGAACTCAGCGACATCCGCCCTCAGTTGGTGTTTGTTGGATGCAGCCATCGCGAGGCTGAGGCACAGATCGAAGTATCTGAAATACTCCGTTTGATCCGAACCGTGTGTCCTGGCGTGCCGATGATCACGATTGCGGATCGGACCACCGAAAGCATGACACAGGTGATGTTTGGCCAAGGGCTTCGCCATCTTCCAGTTAAGCCGGTCCGAGGTAGATCGTTTAAGCCGCTATAAGACAGAACCCCCCTACATGGTTATGGAGTGGTCAGCACAACCTATGCAGAAAATCGTCATGAAGGCCCGGTGCAGGCACAGCGTCGTGCAGGCTCAGCGAGATGTTCCGACGGGGAAAGCACAATGTGGTGCAAGTGATACGGAGACCCGGCTTGCTCTCAGAAGAGGCTCGACACTGAACGGTGTCGAGCCTCTTTCTCACCCAGAGAGTGCCTGGCTGGATCGGGGATGTCCGAAAGGGTGCACCGGTCAATTCGTGGATGCGCCAGCATGATCGAGGCAGTCATCCTCATAAGATTATCTGTGTCTGTTTGACCATCTCTCTACAAAAAAACCTTACTTGGGTGGCAACAACGGTCCGGCCCATTGACCCTCAATTGTTCTGATCTCTCCTCGACATTGATCAGTATTTTTATTATCGACCCTGAGCGTATCACCGTGTAATTCCACGTCGACGATAGAGGGTTTCGATCCAACTGACTTCCGATACCAGTACAGCCCAGGTGCCGTTGGTTTTGTGGCAGTCCAGGCCAGTGGGGCGGATGCTTCCAGATACTGACCAGCCTTCGTTGTGATGCCTATACGAGGAACCTTAGCCTCTTTTGGAATGCTCACTCCTTCACCTCCCATTTAATGTCCCCAAGAAAGCCTTGGACAGCCACTTGCAGAACCGTTTCGGCTCCTTATGCTGCAGCATGACATATCCTGACCTTCATGCATCCTAGGCCTTTTCCCAGTTGAGGCCCTCGGATTGACACGAGGAAAATGGGACACTCAGCTACGTTAAAGGGGATCTCATGGTACGCCAAATAGCCGAAGAGCATCGGATTGTCGTCCTAATCGGACGAGCAGTCTTTTCATTCTTCTATATGAACGAAGG
>DATDFW010000185.1:0-3981 GCA_036522375.1 Nitrospiraceae bacterium | reverse complement strand
GCTCGGTTTTACCAAGACACTGGCTGTCATCCTGAATATTCTACCCCTGAGTGCGACAGCATTCTTGATCTCGTCATCCACGATAAAGCTGGTGAGCGGCTGCTTGAAGCCTGCCTGCCGGCAGCTGAAGAACGATTGCGTGAAGAAGGTCTGTCCGGGGAAATCTATATTTTCAAGAACAATACCGACTCGCTCGGCAATACCTACGGGTGCCATGAAAACTTCCTCATGCGCCGAGACGTTGATTTTTGGAAGGTCACGGAGCAACTCATTCCCTTCTTCGTCACACGACAGATTTATAGCGGAGCGGGAAAGATTCTGAAGGTATCCGGTAAACCACAGTTCTTTATCTCGCAACGCGCGCAACACATTCACGAGAAGACCTCATCTTCGACGACCTCCTCGCGCAGTATCATCAACACCAGAGACGAGCCGCATGCCGATGCGGAACGCTACCGGCGGCTTCATATCATCGTTGGAGACTCCAATATGTCGGAGTTCGTGACGTATTTGAAAGTCGGCACGGCGACGTTGGTGCTGTCGATGATTGAGGAAGGGTATCTCGTCCGAGGAATGGAGTTCGAGGATCCCGTGAAGGCTATTCGAGAGATTTCGCGTGATCCCACCCTGAAGCGCAAGATCAAGCTGGACGATGGTCGTCAGCTGACGGCGGTCGAAGTTCAACGGGTCTACCTGGATCGAGCGCAGGAATACCTCGCACAGCAGGCGCACGATCCGATTCTCGACGATGTATGGCAACGATGGGCCATGGTGCTGGATAAGCTCGAAGAGGATCCGATGCAGCTCGTCCGCGAAATCGATTGGGTGACCAAGCGCCATCTTATCCAGTCGTATATAGACAAAAAGGGTTGCGGGTGGGACGATCCACGTGTGTTCCTGCTCGACCTCCAATTTCATGACGTCAAACGGACGCGCGGGTTGTACTATCTGATGGAGTCCCGTGGGTTGATCGAACGGGTGGTCGAGGAGGAATCAGTGCAACGGGCCATGTCGACTCCGCCCCAGACCACGAGAGCAAAGGTGCGCGGCGATTTCATTCGGTTTGCCCGCGCGAAGAATCGCTCCTATACGGTCGATTGGACCTATCTGAAACTCAATGGCTACTGGGAAGAAACGATACTGTGCATGGATCCATTCAGCGCCGTGAATCGGCGTGTGGATGAACTGCTCTCCCAGGTGGCAGGGTTGCGGTTTTATCGATGATGATGAACCTCACACAGACGCAAGTGCGGGTTTCATGGCTGGACCGAATGCTGATTACGGCCGTCGTCTTGCTGTCCAGCGTCTTTCCCGTCGAGTTGTTTTCCAATGCGCCTCCTGCGCCGAAGGGTAGTGATGGGCAATACAGCGGCAAACAGGGGCAGGTGCTGGTGGTCAAGGTGAAGGGCGAAGAACAGGCAACGGAGGTGAAAGGGACGTTTCTGAGCCGGACGATTCCGTTTTTCCCTGAGTTCAGACCTGGGGAATCGCGCGGCTATATCGGATTACTCGGCATCGATATGCAGGACGATCCTGGGACCTATGAACTGACGGTCGAAGTGAAGCAGGGTGAGCAGGCAAAGCACCTGAGCTATAACATTCTGGTGGTCAAAGAGAAGTTTGCGGTGGAGCATCTGACGCTTCCGAAAGAGAAGGTCGACCTGGATGAAAAGGCAGTGGCACGTTGGAAAGCTGAGCAACAAGTCGTACTGCAGGCGCTTGCAGAGAACTCACGCTTGAGATTATGGCACAGTAATTTTGTGGAGCCGGTGAACGGCAAGCGCACCGGCATATTTGGCAGCGTGCGGATCATGAACGGCAAACCGCGCAATCCACACAATGGCGAAGATATTGGTGCGCCAATGGGCACAGATGTTCTCGCCAGCAATGACGGTGTCGTGCGATTGACCGTAGATCACGTCTTTTCCGGTAAGGGCGTCTTTGTCGATCACGGCCTGGGATTCTATACGATGTATTTCCACCTGTCGGAAGTGTTAGTCAAAGACGGAGATTTGGTTACGGCTGGTCAAATCATCGGCAAGGTGGGGGCGACCGGCCGCGCCACCGGCTCCCATCTCCACTGGGGCGTCAAACTCAACGGTGCCCGTGTGAATCCCTATTCGCTGCTTGATCTTCCGTTCAAGAACGGCTCTTTTCCAGGAAACACCGTTGTCACCCCGGTCGCTGAAACCACTCCTTAACGGTAGTCTGGTTCTCTGTCCAAGAATTAGACTGTCCTTTGTGCCAGAAGAGCCGTTACGATAAAAAGATTGAAAGATTCTGTGTTCCGGAACAGAGGAGTGGATGGAGCCTGATGATCGACCAGCCAGCAAGTGCTGCTGGTGGACAGAGCTTCATGTGAAGGCAAATGTATTGGAGTCTTTTTGAAACACTGACATGAGGTCGGCTTCCAGTACCCCCGAGGCAGCTTCTTACTTTCCCACTCCACTCAGTCCGCCGAGTAGCGGCAGCAGAGCATCTTTGCCAGGGCCATTACCATTCTTCATGTCTGCCTGAATCTCATCGAACAGCTGATTGGCCTCTGGGCCGAGTGAACGGATGGTCTGTTCGAGACGGCCTGATGTGAGTTGCTGCTGTATCTGTGCGTCGGTGATCTTGCCTGCCTTGATGTTCTGATCAAGGAGTTCAGAAAGCTGCTCAAGCTTCTTGTGAAGTTCCGGCGGGAGGGAATTCACGACCCCGGCGGCGGCGTCCGAAGGGATTGGGCTTTCAGTCGATTGTGCAAAGGTCGGCGCTGTAGCAAGCAGGGTCACGACTATTGCAACCCTGAGAACGCATAAATTCATCCTCTCCTCCATTTAAAAGGGACCAGGATAGTATCTCAAGTTTTTTGCCGGTCGAACAAGCAATACTAGAAATTGGGTTCGAGGCCGGAAGGGGTCTTGTTCAGCACCGTGCCGGCAGCGCGTGAGAGGGCATCATCGTGCTGGTGATCGAGCGAGTAGATGCGAAATTGAACAAGTCTGGTTGGCAGGAGATCGAGGAATTCTTCAAGCGGTTCGGTTGAGAGCCCTTTGGTGTTGGGGTCATACACATAGAGGGGGCTGCCGCGTCGATCCTTTGGGTCTGGGCGTGGGTCGAGCGGCGCCATGTCGACACGAAACTCCAATTTTTGGAGACGCGCCGGCAATTCTTTCCTGATCTGTTCTTCGAAGTGCTCGCGGGTGGGAAAGTCCATACCGCGTTCCTGGCCTTTTTCCTTGAGCACGGCGCTATAGGCCATCTTCCATCTGACGTCGCGGACGAGAATGCGCTGCCATTCGGCAGAGAGCCGCCGCTCGGCGGGATGGCGGGAGGTCTTCCATCCCCGTACTTGTTCAAGCAGAGACCAGTCGGTTAGCGTTAAATACTCGTCCATCTTCTTGCGGGGATCGTGGGGAAACACGAATTTCATCGTGTCCCCGAAGATATCCCGGAGATGGATGTCGATGGCGCGCGTAGTTCGGTGATAGTAGACGTTGGAATAGAGATACATGCGGGTGTTGAGGAACATCTGCAGAGCAGGAAGGCCCGTCTTATGGATCGTAAATCCCTTATCCGTGACGATCGTGTAATGAATGAGCCTGGAGAGATCGACCGGGCCGACCGCCACCCCGCACATATAAGAATCGCGTAGAACATAGTCGAGGTTGTCTGCGGTATAGCTGCCGGAAATGACCGGCTGGAGCATATTAAGCCATCGGGGTATGCGGGAATTATCCTTGCTTTTTTCCTTGAGTATGACATGTGCAATTTGGTCGGGATTGAGTTCCTCACCTTTGGCGAATGGACCGGATGGGCTACGCCGGATCTTGCGGATGACCGGACCCAGATGATCACGGATGATGATCTGCCCGAGTTTTTCGTGACTGGCATGGAAGGCATGTAAATAGTTGTCGTCGAAAAAATGGCAGAATGGGCCGTGGCCGATATCATGCACGAGCGCCGTCACGCGGAGAAACTCCTCAACATAGTTCGCTG
>DATDFW010000184.1:0-2667 GCA_036522375.1 Nitrospiraceae bacterium | reverse complement strand
CATGGTAGCGCGTGCCCGTTTGAGAATGTTTGCCGGCGATTTCCATCGCGGTTACGATGGTGCCGGCATCCTTGCTTGCGGACTCGATTTCATGGCCCCTGCGCTTCAGGGCGTCAATAGCAAAGGGCAAGCATTTGTCAAAGGGAAGCGCGATTTGGAACTTAACACCGCCTTCGGCCGCTCTTGGCTGAGCGGATCGTTCGAGTGCAGCTCGCTTGCGTTCCTGACGTTGGGCCATGATCGGCTGAAGCATGAAAGTAGATGTGAAGAGTAAGGAAATTGCTGAGCGTCGGTCAATGAACATAGACTTCTCCTGGTTGTTCATAGGTCAGAAATCTCGGCAGCAGGATCAAGCGGCCGCGTCTGCACGCCCGGAATCAGGCGTTCAATCAGGTCCGGCGCGACCGTTCTTTTGGGGCGAATGCCGAATCTGATTTTGACGACCTTTCCGGGCTGCAGGAAGTAGCCTTCGAGATCGGGAAGGCTTTGGATCTCGGAATCGAGCACAAGCGGCTCAATGACACGTTCGGTGTTGTAGCTGCGGTAGCGACCGCCGGCTAGCGTGGCCGCCGGCTTCGTTTCCCGCAAACGCTCGATCTGTACTTTTCCAATGAGATCACTCAGATATTTCGATGCGCGGGGCTCCTTGCTTCTGAGAATGAAACTGGTGAAAGGCATGGAGAGCATTGTTTCGGCCTCCTTCCCATAGTGGGCATCGATCTGGGCCATACCCTGGAATCCAATGACAATAGGGTTGCCGGTTTTTCGCTGTTCGGTCAGGGCGCTGGGAAGCTGCGGGAGCTGAGCGAGCTTCTGAACTTCGTCGAGGACAAGCCAACACCGCTTGGCATCGGGGTCTGCCTCGCCCAGCAGTCTCAGGATGCACATATCGAGCCAGAGACCTTGGAGAGGACGGAGCGCGTCGATGGTTTGCGAGGTGGAAGTGACAAAGATCCAGCTCTTTCGTTTGCGGGCCCATTGGCGAGTGGTGAAGGTCTGGCGGCCGGCGGGATGGGACGGCATCATACGAAGCGAGGTGCCCGCTTTATTGAGGGACCCAAGAATGCCAGCGCGTTGGGGAGCAGCATTGACTGTCAAGGTGTGGGCATGTTCCGTGTTGGCGACGCGTTTGTCGATTTCCTCCGGATGTGCCATCCAGTGACCGAGCTCGTTGACGGTTGGACGATAGTAAGCGAGTAGATATGCAAAGATCGCGCGCGTGTGATCGAGAAAGAATTGCTGGGCTGTGGGGTGATCGGGAAACAGGCCTTTGGCGATGGGCAAGGCTTGTGCTTCATCATCGGCCTCTTCGCCGATAGGCCAGTAGGGACAACGCTCGTCAGCCGGATTGAGGATGACATCGCCGCGAGCTTTGTCATAAAACTCGGTGAGGTACTCGCGATGCGGATCGTAAATGATCGCCGTCTCGCCACGTTCCTCGACCTGGTAGAGGATCGTGCGGATGAGTGTTGACTTGCCGGAGCCGGTATCGCCCGAGATCTGGATGTGATGTGCCTCCTTCGATTTTTCGATGATGAGATCGCGGCCCTGCGAGCCTTTTATCAGCTCGATAGGATTGCGCCAATTGGCGAGTGGAAAACAGAGACCTGGGTTCCGTGTTCCGGAATTGAAGGTATAGCGGGTGACGATCTGTGGACCCCGGATGTGACGGCCGGCGCGGGATTTGGATTCGTGCGCGCGATCGAGAGAAGCACCTATCACAATGAGGAGAAGAGAGGTGGAAACGCTAGCCGCGAGAGCGTGAGCAAAGAGCTGACGGATCGACTGACCCTGAAAAACACGGCGTTGGAGTTGAAGGTATAAAAGCTGCGGGGGAATGGTGATGGAAGCCCGATGGGGGAGAGTGAATCTGTGGACATATGGCGTATTCCTGCGGAAGCGGGGCGCGGGCGGGAGTACGCTCCAAATGGCAGATTGTAGGTAAGCGGGGAGAAAGGCAGCTTGGACAGGGGTAGTAGAGCGGACGGTGATGAACCCGTAGCTAACCGCGAGGAACGCAGAAACCAAGCAGGCGACGGAGGTCCACAGGGGAGGTCTGCGGGGCCAGGCAGGAAATGAATTCGACATGGGGATCATCGTCCTTTCGGTTGCTTGAACTCGCGGAGCAGGCGATGCCTGCCCCGGGAGTGAGTTAATTCAGAAACCGAAACCATATTCGTTTTTGCGAACGGCGTGTTCGAGGTTTTGAAGTTCGGCAGCCGAGGGCGCCTGGATCGTGCGGTCGGTAGTGACGGTGACGGCAGTGTGAATGTTTTCCTGGACAGTTTGTGTCTGTACAGGCGGTTGTTGTGTCTGGTCGTATTGATTTCCTGGCATATTGGAAAATCACCTCCTTTGGTGGCTGGATGCCTGGTGGACTCCGTAGCATCCCATCGTGGATGTGCATCGTATGAAATCGAGTGATCGAACGAAGTCCTGTGTCGGCGGTCTCGGTCATGAAATATGAATGAGTCCCACGTTTGTACATGTTCCCTTGGCAGATTATGAGTCATTGCGATGTCCCGGTTGGTAACGAAAAAAGTGCTCGACGCGGAAGGTGTGTAGCTGGCTGTCATAGTCGTGAACCTTGACAAGTTCGGTGACACGGCGTCGGCCATCGTTATGGCGGCTAACCTGGAGGACGTAGTGTATGGCGTCGGCGGTCTG
>DATDFW010000183.1:0-3648 GCA_036522375.1 Nitrospiraceae bacterium | reverse complement strand
ACCAGTGGACAGGCCAAATTCCTCTGCTGATCCCGTTACTACATTAGAAAGACCGAGCCCAAGCACGACCGCACATGAGAGAACCCCGGCAACTTTTGGTATCTGTGCCATGAGAACGCTCCTTGGTTAAGGTGGATATGAGAAATGCCTATGGAATAAAGTGTGCAAAAAAAGTGCCTTTTCAGGTGGAACGCAACACCTTGAACCATCGTGGGATAGAGGATCAGAGCAAAATCGCTCACGAGTATGCGATGACAGTTTGTCTCTATGAGAACAACTTGTCTTACTCGTCTCCAGGAGAGGAGACGATGAACACGCAAACTGTGATGCGCGAAACGTGAGGGAGGGTGGATCCTATTGGTCGCGTGGCATCGACGCCAATTCTAGCTAGGTACTGTTTCAATCATAGAACCCAGACAATCACATGGAGCGGACGGTTGACGTCGTCCCCCTATGGCCTGTCGATGCCGGCCCATTTCAATTGCCGATCAATTACCTACCGTGGACGAATGGCCCGGCCTTCGATGTGGATATCTCTTAAAAATTTCTGGAAGTTCTTCTCGAACAATTCTGTCGTGAGCGCTTGCGCGTCTTCCGGTTCGAACCAGAATACTTGGTCATTCCCGACTCCGACTAAACGGATGCGCGCCACACTTTCATCACTGTGATTTCTCACCTCTAACGTAAGCGTATTTTTCGCAGATACATTTGTGTGCATCATGCCGCTTACGGCGTCGATAGACAGGTCATGAATACTCCCTGTGATGCTCACATCCGCACTGTCCCGGCTCACCGTGCGGACCAAGGATGCCTGCCACCCCTGCCGATTCAAATAGTCTACGAAGGCCTGCGTGCTGGCCTCGGCGAGGTTGCCCGATGAAACCTTGAAGATGCTGATATCGCCCCAACGGTGGGACCATGTTCCCAAATAGAGCTTATTGGCCCGCATGTCTTCGAAGGGCAGCACGGCCACGTGTAGCGTCACTGGGAAACAAGTAGAGACATTCGCGCTGCTGTATTGACCCGGAATCGCCATATCAATTTGCTCGGTCGCTCCCGCGCAACCGACGAGACTCACGAGAATGACGGACCACAGGAGCGCGCGTGATACGTTCATAGCCCCCTCCATATCATGTTCATCTCCCGATTCAAAAGACAGTGGGCATATTTTAGGAGGTGGTGAGAGGAAGGCGCAAGGTGCGAGCACAGAGTTGTGTAATGACAGTAGGTAGCTAGGACCTTTCCTAGTACTTAGAATTTGAGGGTGCCGTACAATGCACCACGGCTCGGAACATTGATCGGCATCCGTGACGATCGTGAATAGCCAATTTCCTTGTGAAAGTTGAAAGTGCTGTGAGGGCGCCGGCGGTATTTGCAGTTGTTGAACTCAATCATATGAAGGAGGTTGCCGATGCATCATGAAAACCGACAGTTGACGAGACAGTATCGGGATTGCATCGCGGCATGTGGGTCATGTGCCTCCATATGCAATACCTGCAGCGATGATATGATCCGTATGGAGCCACAGGGCCATGATATGGAACTAATGGCCCTGTGTATCCGGTTGTGTCGCGAATGTGCTGATATTTGTTCACTTTCGGCACAATGGATGAGCCGGCTCTCTCCATTGGCAGAAGACCTCTGCGTATTTTGCGCGGACGTCTGCGACAGATGTGCAGACACGTGCGAACGCCAGGCATCGCATCATCCTCTCTGCGCTGACTGCGCGCAGGAATGTCGGCGTTGTGCCTCACTGTGCCGTGATATGGCGGGGGTGACAGCAGCCTGAAACATCTCGATACGTTCTCGGTGCCCCAATTCCTTCCGAGCCGCATTACTGAGCGCATCGTCCTCGATCATAGCCGGGAGTAGGTCATCCACCATTGGCATGAAATGTCACAAAGGTATCAAGGAGTCATTTCTCGATGCGATCGGAGGAAATTGCCTCGCGCTCAGAGATACTCCGACAAGGCATGGTTAAGGCAAATACCGCTTTATTCGAACCCTACAGCAGAGCCGGCCACATAGCTTGGTATGTAAGCCATATATAGCCTGTAAGCTGATTGACACCACACTCAGGTCGAAGCAGATTTCAATCACTTGGCTGGCACTTTGGCTCCTTTGCGTCTGGCCTCCGATAGACCGATCGCGATCGCCTGTTTTCTGCTTTTGACTCGGTTTCCGCTCTTCCCGCTTTTTAAGCCTCGCCGTTTTAACTTGTGCATCGCTCGACCGACCGATTTCTTTGCGCCTTTTCCATATCGAGGCATAGGTGATACTCCTTTCCTCTGAGACGCCTCTCCGATAGATTACAGAGCCATTCTGCATCTCCTCCTGGATTTGCTCGGATTGAAAACCTTGCAGTTCCTTTCTAACGGCTAATAGAGAGGTCGGTGCCGGTCTTCCTTAGGCAAAAGTTCCACAAACGCGACCGCGCGCTGGATCTCTTTATGTAAATCTTCACCAGACGTATGTTGTTTAATAAGATAGGCGTACGCACCGGTTAGTTTTGCTAAGTTCCACAATCCTCGATGGCCAAGCCGACTGAGGACAATCACGGCGACATTCGGCCGGCTGGGGATGGGAACTAAATCGACCAAAAGCGCGAAGCCTGATCGATCAGGCAATGAGGCTTCGAGCACCACGCATTCAATCCGAGAGGCTTGCCGATAGAGTGCAAGCCCTGATTGGCCATCAGAGGCTTCGAGAATAAGATAGTCAGGCGAGCAACGCTTCAGCCCTTCGGCATAAAACGCACGCTCGGTGGGGTTTCCATCGATGAGGAGGACGGATGTGGTATAGGGGTTTTCCGGCGGCATCATCTCGCTTCCTCGATAATGAATGCCGTGCAGTTGTGACCAGACCCGCCTTACGTCAGGAGCAAAAATAGTACCCCTTCATGGCGGCACACAACATATTGAATTGTTACGGCGAAACAGGATTCAGAACAAATTACAGTTTGAGCGTGCGATTACAGGTTGTCTCAGAGAAGACAACTTGTCTTTGTTCGTCTGATTTGGGTCCTGCGCAGTCTGGCTGGTATTCGACAAAGCTTAATGGTCACCTATCTCAGTGTCGTGGCGATGCGGAAGTCGAATGGTATCATGCATGACCACCTCGTTACGCCAAAGCAAGGGCCTCTCCCAACTTGGCTTAGCTTATGTCGTGCTGGTTCGTGGTTGCTTCGACACAAGGGAGTCTGACACCGGGCAGATTTGACGTTTGTACATTCGGCTCCGCTACTTCGGCGATGGAAATAACAATTATGCGTCTACCGAATGATTGATGAGCGGCAGAAGGTCACGCTCTTCGCGCATGAAATGCGCCTGGACTGTTTGCATCATATCCTCGAAGAACTCATCCAAGGCTTGATCGTCGTCCGCTTCAGATTGCTGCAATGTTAAAATCATCGCCTTAATTTCTTCATATTCATGCTCTGCAAGATCGACGACTTTTCGGCCCTGTGTCCCAGATTTCCGGATCTGGGAGAAGAGGCTCGCCTCCAATTCCAAATGTAAATCGAGTTGATGAAGAATTTGCTCGACGATAGACTGCCGTGAATCGCTGGGAGACATGAGATAGACCTCAAACAAATCCCTGATTTTCCTTTGATCGTCCTTCACGGCTCGTCTGAAATTGGTAGCAGAT
>DATDFW010000182.1:0-2427 GCA_036522375.1 Nitrospiraceae bacterium | reverse complement strand
CCACTCAACAGGAGCCGGAGGCGGCGGAACGATCGGACCCTCCCCTCCTCCTCCTTCCCCACATGCGGCCAAGAAGAGCCCTATCCCCAATAAAACCACCAACTTCGAAACTTTCATCTGCCCCATAACCTTCATGCGCTCCTTATTGTATCGACCGCATCGACACCCTGAAATTCTTAGACTCAGACGAAAAAAACGCTTTCACCAGGGGCTATTATACCCCTCGTAAAAGCGTCAATTCTAACGTATACCGTGACGACACGCGCACTCCCCCGCCACTTCAATTCACCGATCCAGCGAGGTGCACCTCAGCCCCACGGACCGCTTCGGTTATTTCTTACGCTTGCCCTGAGACGCCCCTCGTTTCTGCCCTTGTTTCCGCCGTGAACGAATCAGTTTGACCCCAATGAACCCACCCACTGCTGCAGCCATCGCTCCAGATCCTATATAGAGCCACAGGGCAGCACTGCCCTTGTCATGTACACAGCCGGTTCCAAAATTCACCTGAAGGATTCGTTCTGCTTCCAGATCCTTAGGGTCAAACGAGACTTTCCGTTGTTGCTGCTCCCCATTCGCTTCAATCAGAAGCGGATCGCCAAGATTATCGTTGTGAAGATGAAATGCCGCCTTGTAATACCCGCTGTCATCGGTCTTGACAACTTGCCCATAGGAGATTTTCGTATCCTTGACGAGTACGTCTACATTCGCACGGCTTTTACCATCTGCTCCGCATACAACCCCTTCAACCGTAAACCGATGGTCGGCTTCGTGCGTCGCAGAAACACCCGCGGGAAGACCACCCACTAGTGCAACGGCGAGAAGCCATTCCCGCCATCGTGACTCACTCTGTGCGATCTGTCTGCGCCTCACGTGCTTCGGACTGACGCCTCTTTCCGTCTCCGAGCGCTTGTTTCTGCCTCACACAATAGGGCGTGTGATTGTCGACAAACCCGGCCAATTTTAAGGGTGGATTTTTAACATAGCCCCTACCTGTTGTCAACGAACTGGGGAGCGATCTGAGGGGGGAGATAAGCCCGTTTTCAAGCACTTGAAGAGAGGTATCCGGCATACACCGGTATGAAGGGAAATGAGACGACGACATGTGATCGGCGGGAGGAGAACTTACAGAATTCCTCGAGTCTTTGCGTCAGCTGCAACACGATTTATTTCGGCTCGTCGCTCCGAATCCTTCTTGGCAATCCACATTTCCCAGGACTTCCCCGTGGCAGTGTCCTCCCCAGTAAATGCGATCACGGCAATCTGATCATAACGAATGCGTCGCGCCTGAGAACTGTCGGAAGGGAATAGCTCAAGATAGGAATCGGAACCGTCGACCTGACGATTGAAGAGATACCCGCTGAGGGATTCATCGGATTTCAATGAAAGCGTCACATCGCCGCGATAATCGAACGCCAGTTCCACGGCTTCTGCGAGCTCAGCGAAAGAAGCCGGCTGAAATACGCGACCCTCGGGTGATCCGGTTACGCCGCCACTATTCTGATTCTTGGCATCGGTCATCAGGGGGCCGTTAAATGTGAGACGTGAAACGTGAAACGCCTACCAAGAAGATGGCTGGGGAGCTCCTGCGAACGACGAGAAGCGAGCGACGCTTCACACTACCTGTCATCGAGAGGTGGGCAGCATCGTCAACTTGACGGTCCTGCCAAACCCGGACATGGTTCCAAATGTATCTTCAACAGCAGACGGCTCGTACCCGCAATGCACCATGCAATCGGCACATTTCTCGTTCCGCCCTGTTCCGTAATGATCCCACTCCGTGCTGTCCATCAGTTCTCGAAACGTTTTTGTGTAGCCCTCTTGGAGTAAATAGCAGGGCTTCTGCCACCCAAAGACGTTAAAGGTCGGATTGCCCCAGGGCGTGCATTGGTACTCCCGCTGCCCCATCAAGAAGTCCAAGAACAAAGGCGACTGATTGAACTGCCACCCCTTCTTCGGATTCCCCAAAATACGGGAAAACAATTCTTTCGTGCGCTCTCGCTTCAGAAAATGCTGCTGGTCCGGTGCCTTCTGATAGCTGTATCCCGGCGAAATCATCATGCCTTCGACGCCGAGCTCCATCATCGCATCGAAAAACTTCCGTACACGTTCGGGATTGGCATCGTCGAAAAGCGTGGTGTTGGTCGTCACCCGGTGCCCCCGCTTCAGCGCGGCCTTGATCGCCTTTACCGCCACGTCATAGACGCCGTCACGACAGACTGCTAAATCATGTTCTTCCTTCAACCCATCCATATGGACGCTGAATGTCAGAAACTTGGAGGGCTGATAGTCGTCGAGTTTTCGCTCCATCAAAATCGCATTGGTGCAGAGATAGATATACCGCTCCTGTTCAACCAGCCCACGGACAATCGCGGGCATCTCGGGATGGATCATCGGTTCACCACCGGGAATGCTGACGATCGGGGCGCC
>DATDFW010000181.1:0-4164 GCA_036522375.1 Nitrospiraceae bacterium | reverse complement strand
GAACGATACCAGGCGCGCAAACGAGGTTCTGGCTTCACCCTCGGCCCGACTCGGCTAAAATCAACGTCGTGCCAGGTGTAGACTTCAGCAAGGTCAGGAACCACGAGAGCGTCAAGCGCGCCCTCGAAATTACTGCCGCCGGCGGCCATCATGCCTTGGTGGTCGGCCCGTCCCACGCTGACTTTTCAATGTTCCCGAATATGCTGCTCTCCATTATTCCACTCGCGAAGGAAGGGGGCGCAACCAGGATTCCATCCCTGGTTTCCGCCTGCCCTACTGGCAGCGGCCCCCAATTGCTTGCCGAGGCCAACATTGGCCACCATGGCGTACTGTTCCTCGATGATCTGTCAAAGTTCAAACGGTCGGCACTCGAACCGTTGTGCACCAGACTCACGGAGGGAAGTAAATTCATTCTTGTCGCATCGTTCACGGGATGTCCTTGCGGACGGTATGGAACCAAGGATTGCAGGTGCAGTCCCCTCCAAATCCAGCGCCACCAAGCCAGGGTCATCGGCCCCCTGCTTGATTCCGCCGACATTCACATCGACGTCCCTGCCAGTTCTCGGAGCAATGGCGAATCTTCAATCGAGTGCTCAGACGACGTTCGGGCCAAGGTGGACGTGGCGCGCGCAGTCCAGCGAGGGCGTGCGGGTAAGCTCAACGCCCGGCTGAGGCCGGAGGAGTTGAGAATCCATTGCAAACTCGACGCGGACAAGAATGACTGGCTCAAAATGGTCGTAAATGAGTTGGGCATCGCGGAACGGGCGCATAATCCAATTCTGCGCGTTGCCCGAACGGTTGGCGACCTCGACGCCTCCATCGGGATAGAGACCCGACATTTGGCGGAGGCGATTCAGTATCGAGTGTTGGATAGGCAACTGTCGGGATGAGCATGCCGGGAGCTTACTGATTGATTGGCGAGGAGCCGCTGCAGTTTTCGCCCGGGGATCCCTCAAGAATTTTGGACGCTGTGGCGAGCTAGAAAAGCCTGCAGGTCAGCAAAGAGTGACTCTACCTTATCCCTGGTCAAGTTGGGTTCGTTATGAGCAGCATCGCTTCCGATAGCGGCCATCGAAGTTACCTGATGCATTTCGGTCTTGTCATAGACAGCAGGCTGCCGGCCGTACAGCGCCATGTTGTAATCGTTGATGGTGGGCATCCCCTTTGACTTGGTGGGCGTGCAGCCATTTCTGTCGCACAGCTTTCTCAGTTTCTCTTCCAGCACTGCCCTGCATATTACGCCTGCCGCGAGAAAGTAATTTTGCTCCAAAAGATGCTTCGCTTGTTCGTTGAGGTCGGCGAAGGTGTCGGCAACCACCAGATCCTCGAACCTCGTCAGCAACCCCTGCGTCATAGCGTAGCGGATGGTCTCAAGTGCCGAATAGGGGGTGTTGATACCGAATCGAATCAGTTCTCGTTCGTCGGTTATAAGCTTGTCCTGCCATGGGTTTACAAGGTCACCGGCCAATGATTTGAATAGAGCCAGTTCGTTAGACCAATGCCGGATCTCTTCGCTATTGTCAGTTTCCTCGCCGAGAGGCCCTGGCATCTTAAACGGTGTTACAAGAAAAGTGCCGTCAAGGAGCAGCTTGTCCAGAAGTGCAGTCAGTTTATCCGTCGTTGGCATGCTTGGCCTACTTCGTCGCTCTCATCTATTTCGCCCGTGCCGCTTTGCTCATCCAGAGGCGTGTTCTCTGTGCAAAATAAGAAGTGGTTCACTTCCCCTCCGCCCATCACAGCATGAAGGGAATTGCAAGGCAAGGACTCGTGTCGCAGGTGCAGCGCGTTCTGTTCAATCGGACCACGACTGGAAGGGTCAGCGACTGAGTCGCAGTTCCCTGGGGTCCATCCGCCAGCAATTTGCAATCAGTATTGTATCGCCGAACACGCTCTGCTACTATTGCCTCAAGCCAGAGAACAAATCCAACCAAAGCAGCTACATGAAACGCACATGCCTGGTCGTCTCGCTATGGGTTCTTACCTCAGTTCTGCTCTGGGCGGACCAACTGTTGGAGCAGGAATTTGCCGGCACGGATCGCAAAGCAGCCAAAACGTCCATCGCAAACGCACAGACTGAGACCTACAAGCTCAACGACCTGATCGTGGAGTTGCACCAGACCGAGAACAAAATGCTGTCGAAGAACATCCCGGAGGATGCGGCCTCGGACAGAGTGCAGGAAGAAAAGCGCAACGTCCGTGTCCGGGCGTGGCTCCATGCTTTTGAGCATCAAAAGGACAATGACTACCACCTGATCTTGGGAACACAGCGCGATCTGTTGAGCACCGGCCCCTTCGACACCAAGTTCCTCACTGCGGAGATCACCGGACTGCCGACACTGCCTCATAACGACCAGACGTGGATCCAGTTGCATTCTGCCCGCAGTCAGCTTCTCAGCATGTTTCCGGGCGGGAAACCGGCATCAGGGACATACACGCACACGAGCTACTATATTCTCAAGAAGCCAACCTACGTTGAGATTGAGGGATCGCTGTTCTTCGACGTTGACCATCCTGCCGGCGCGATTGGACCCAAACCGCGAAGACCTCAGACAGCTTGGGAGATACACCCGGTCACCTCGATCAAGAAGGTGCTACACCCCTCGGGCGGGTTGTGAGGCGTGCAGGTCAAGGAGAAACATCGAAGCGGGCAATTACCGATTGGGCGTGCTCTCTCAGAGAATCCGGCTGTGGAGGAATCCAGCCATCCGTGATTGTGGAATCAAACTCTCTACATGAAGACCGCTTGTGTGAACGATTTCGCGGGTCCCCCATTCGAGGGACTCGATCTCAACATGAAAATATGACTCGCAGTATTGGATCGGTCGGAAAATATCCCGGTCAGGGATTTCATATCGGCCCCGATTTAGTGCGTCGTTGCACACCCGGTCCGCCGAGGCTCCGGTCGAAGTCGACGAGGAACGCCAACGTTCAGCGGACGAACCGTGGCGACCCTCCTCAGCCGTTTACAAGACGCAGGATCGAGGAGTTCCTCCGCGGGATGCCAAAGGGTTGTGGTGTGTGAATGCAGGGTTGGCATATTACACTTTGAAACGGCGTTCCCTAACTAAGCAACTAAGCGCTCAAAAGGGTGAACGCAGCGCGCCTCGCGACGCCGGGCATCTTGCCATGAGTCACGTCGGGATCAGTAGCTATGCTAAACCCGGGATCGCCAACCACCTTTCCGGTGGGGACATTGATTTCATCATAGCGCGTCTTGTCCGACCCCGTCCGTAGCCGAACCCCCTGCCAGAACTTCGGGTTCAACGGATTGAGTGTCGGTTGCTTGTTTCCGTCCCGGTTCTGACGCACACAGACCCAACGGGCGATGTTGGCTGGAATCGTGGGATATACATTGATCGCCGCCAGGCTCCAGAGCGGATCGATGGCAAAACATAAGTCCACCTTGCGTTGGCTCTTGTCGATCTCAGGGCAGGTTCTCAACCCTCGGGCAACCTCACAGAGCATGATCGCCCCGGTACTCCAGCCGAAGAGCCGAATGCTGACCTTGTCCTTGGCCTTGTTGATCTGCTCGATCAGATACAGCACGGCGATGGTCGGGAGGTACATCGGTTCACCAGCCCCTGGCTTGCTTGAGGTCGCGTGTAGGCTGGAGGCATTCGAGTGGGTTGCCGCGGGCCAATCGTGGACCGGCCCGCCCAGATCCTTGCCCAGTTGGTCCAGGATCTCGTTGCTTTTCATCACACCTTTCAGACCCTCATCAATGCTGAGAGCGCCGTGCAATCCGAGATAGATTCTTGTAGTCACCTTCTTCGCCTTTTGTTTAAGGAAGACTTGGGAGCCAACTGAGGTCCCTCATACATGACAAAGCCCGCAGCCGGCACCTTAATCGGTATTGATAGCCACCAGAACCTCGTCGTCGTTGAACAGAGTGACCACGCAACGACTGAACGAATCTGGTTTCCGCTCATCGTGGGTAGCCCGAAATCGAGGACACTTTACATATTCAGGTGTGTTGCGCCTGCTACTGTCGGCAGCCGGAATCATAATTGTTCATGAATCTGCTGTAAAGGAAAACTTCCTCCAGCGGTAAGACCCCGGTACTGTTCGTCAACTGTCAGTTGAGTGGCCAACCCGGGTTTACTTTCGTTGTGGCAAGACAGACCCTGTCCCACCAATGATCCCAGTTCTCGCGGCCGCTGCGCA
>DATDFW010000180.1:0-4504 GCA_036522375.1 Nitrospiraceae bacterium | reverse complement strand
GCTCGTTGGAAAAGTGGATTCGATGCATGTCCTTCCACCCCTGCCGGTTGGGTCAAGACGAGAGCGCTGCAGCCCTCTGTATGGCCACCTTTGTCCTAGTCGACGATACCGATTCTTTGCCCGTGGAGAATCCCGGGAGCTGTTTTTTGCGGGAGCGATGAACTTACCACGCGATGGTGATCTGGTCGAAATCACTGCAAGGACTCACGTATTCGTTCCCGACAGCCAGACAGCACAAGTGATTAAAGCAACCACACAGGAGATCGTGATCCTAAAGTCGAAAGAAACGGTGGAGAATCCGCAAAGTAACAGGGGTACATTCCGGTTTCGGCATCTCTATTGCTCAAGCCCACCTCGCATTTCATTCTGAACGTTTCTCGCACACTCCCTTCTGTCGGTTGCGACGAACGCGGGAGCTTTGTATGATGCGCCGCTAATTGTGTAGATCATCCCATCATGGTCGATCCTATGAGACAGGCACTGCTGAATAGACATGAAATAGGATCGGCATCCGGACGTGCGATGTCTCTTCTCGGAGCGCTCTTCGTATTGGCGTCCTGCGCTACACAATTCGACATGTCTGGTGAGCGCATCGCACCACCAGGACCGGAACAGGGGGTGGTGATCGGCTCGGTTGTGGTGGAGCCGGAGAATCTTCCAACGAAGCCCCCCGCTGGACGCGAGACATCCAGTACGTCTTACGAATTCGACATCGTGCAGATAAGACTGAACGATCCCGAGGGCACAGATCCCTATGCGAAACCATATCTGCTCAATACGAAGACCGGAGAAGAACGGACGTTCATCTCCCGCTTACCTCCGGGGCAGTATCTCATCAAAGAATTTCAGGAAGAAGGGATGCTGAGTCTCGCCGGCCAGTTAGATCTGGTCTTTACGGTCGCGCCAGGAGAAATCCGTTACATCGGACGCCTGCACGTAGTAATTCCTCGTCGCACCTCCAGCGGTAAAGCTTATCGGTTCGCCATCGAGAATACACGCGAGGCAACATTGGAGCTGGTTTCGAAGAAGCACCCCGAGTTGACGAAAGCTGCAGTGGATGCCCCCATGCAGGTGCGCCAGTACCCTGCTCCGTAACCACTCTGGCAATGGCTTACGCTATACTGTTGGAACCATGATGACACTCGGGTGAAACGCCAGGATCTCATCCGGCAACTCGAAACCCACACCGAGATTAACGAACATCTCGCAAAGCGTATTCTAAGTTGTTCGTTACGCCCACAGGGTGAGAGAGTACCGGATCGGGATACCAAGAGTCCTCTCGCCTAAACTGCAGACTCTCCCTACCTGCCCAAGAATTTGATAAAAAAATAATTCCTGCCTCCCCCATGGCAATAGAACATGCCTCACGCTATTCTGTAGTGACGATGTTGCACCGGTACTGGCGACTCTTCAGTGTGGTTTTAGTCTTCATGTTGTCAGGTTGCAGCACGGTGCAAGAATTTTTCGCTATCGGATCTCCACCGGCTCCCGTCGGCCATATGAACCAATCGACGATCGACCGGCTGACCCCTGCTGTCCGCAAAGATTTCGAGCAATTCACCCGATCACAACACCGCGAGCTGCTCATTGCCCATGAAACGGTTGAGACAATCCCAGCACTGTTCAAACGTCGTTTGGCAGTCACAGCCCTCAAACGGTCCTGGGACGGTCTGGCGGACTTGGAACACCAAGGACTCTTACTGGCCGACATTGCCGAGGGTGGGGCGTTAAATCTTCCGGCCCTCCTCGATGTGCTGGAAGCAGGCATGGATCGGACTTCCACCTTCTATAAACCAGTCCCCTTGCCGGCCACCTCCTCTCGAGAACATCTCCTGGCCTTCATGACCGGAAGTTTGGAACGGGCGGCCCTGCATCGAGATCGCGCGCTGACGAATCTGACCGATGCAGAACGACACTTCCTGTTTCTACATGCAGAATCGATGACGGAACAGTTCACCCCACTGATATCGAACCTTTCTGACCGGACCAGCACACGAGTCAAAGCCGATCTCCGTTTTGCAGAACTGCTTGAAGAAGAGGTCGATTATGCAGGTCTCATTGCCGCAGCCCAAGTGCTTGCTCGCCTTGCCAATGAACGTTGGCTTCACCAGATCGCCTCGGCGTGGACAACACCCCTACCCGCTTCCGCCGTTCCTCCAGGCGTGACGGGCGACGTCCTGTTGGTTCTGGAAACCTCCTACGGACTGATTTTAATTGGCGGCCCGGGACCGAATACCTATGAATTGGACAAGAGCATCGGTCTGATCATCGATGTGGGTGGCAACGATCTCTACCGAGGCATGATTGCCGCGTCTGTAGACGAGGTCCAAGGAAATGCCGTCGTCATCGATCTTGAGGGAAATGATACCTATGCCGGAGCGCCACTCGGGCTAGCAACCGGACGGCTCGGCGTCGGCTTGCTCATCGACCACGCTGGCGATGATGTCTACCAGCTGGACATAGGTTCGGGAGGTGCCGGATTCGGAGGACTTGGCATCCTGTTCGACGGAAAAGGGAACGATGTCTATATGGGCAACCGCCTGACACAGGGGGCGGCGATCGGAGGCTTGGGACTATTGTTCGACGCCGCGGGAAACGACCGTTACACCAGCCATGCCTTTTCCATCGGCTTCGGTGGTCCCTTAGGCGTCGGCGCCGTCATCGACATCACCGGAGACGATTACTATCAATGTGGCGACAAGTTACCCAGCACCAATAACGTTCAGGACGCACCGAATTCGAAGCCGGGCGATCCGCTCTTTCAGTATGATTGCTTTGGGCTGGGTACGGGCGCGGGACAACGAATTGTGACGAAGAAGCCGGAGTGGCAAGCCCACAGCCTGGCTGGTGGCTGGGGGCTCTTGCTCGACATTGAAGGGCGGGATCAGTACGAGAGCGCCAATTTCTCGCAGGGGCATGGATATTTTTTCGGAACGGGCGTCATGCTGGATCTTGATGGCGACGATATCTATCAGGCCGCGCGTCATGGACAGGGAACGTCCGCACACTATGGCGTCTCTCTCTTCATCGATCGGCACGGCAACGACATGTATGGCTCAACCGGCCCCCTTTATAATGGTGGCGTGGCCTGGGACAATAGCGTGAGTCTTATGATCGATGCCGACAAAGGCCGCGACACCTATGCCTTCGACCACTCAACCGGTCTTGGTCAAGCCAACTCTGCTGGGTGGGCGCTATTCATCGATGAGGGAGGAGCAGATCAGTACCGGGCCATATCGGGCTTTGGAGATTCTTCGGAAAAGAGTGTGGCAGGATTCTTCGATCTCGCGGGTCATGACACCTACATACTAGAGGGTGCTTCTTCGATGCCGGCCGACAGCCGCCCTAGTAATGGAAAACTCTTTAACTATCCGCAAGGTGGAGTATTCATAGACCGCTAAAAAACTGTAACTCTGGCGTGCTCGCGCATGGACACTTCTGTTTTACATATGCTACCGAGACTCCTTTTCACCCCCTCTCTTGACTTGTGCTTGACGGACGCTATCTGATTGACTAACTATCCAGACATTCCGCCTCTTTTCACCGGCCAAGCGAAGGGAAGGGATGCACGACATGACTAACGAGACACTTGCCATCAAGCTACCGGTCCTCCCGATAAAACGTACGGTGCTGTTCCCTGGAATCATGATGCCCCTGACGGTCGGGCGCGAACGGTCGATCGCTGCTGTCGAGGCGGCGATGAAAACAGAGGATAAGACGATTCTCGTGGTCGCGCAGCGCGATCCCCTGAAGGAAGAGCCTGGGCTCGAAGACCTCTACACGATTGGGACCAAAGCTATCGTGAAACAGATCGGACAGTCTGACGAAGGCGCTATCCATGCGCTCGTGCAGGGGCTCGAACGAGTCGCGTTGCTCAGAGTTGAGCAGTCAGAGCCCTTTCTGTTTGTCCAAGCCAGGCGATTGGAGCGTCCGGCGGACCACGGTACGGAAGTCCAGGCCCTGCACCGAGCTATCCAGGAATTGCTCACAGATCTTCCACGATTGATACAGGCTCCCGGTATTCAGGAAGCCACCGTGGCCTTCAGTAATGAAGACGATCCCGTCGCATTGGCTTATCGCATCGCGTCACTCCTGAATCTGACTGTGCAAGACGAGCAAAAACTGCTCGAAAGTTCGTCCACGATCGAGCTGCTGCGATCGTTGTATGGAGCGCTCTCGAAAGAAATTCAGATCCTGCAATTGCGAGAGAAGATCGCCAGCGATGCGCAAACCAAGATCGGCAAGTCTCAACGAGAGTATATTCTGCGCGAACAATTGAAGGCGATTCATCAGGAGCTCGGCGAGGACGAAGGAGAGGAGAACGAGATCTCCGAACTCAAAAAGAAGATCCGGGACGCCGATCTTCCTGACCATGTGCGAAAGGAGGTGGAGCGCGAGCTCGCCCGATTGGCGAAGGTTCCACCCTCCTCTCCTGACCACCAGGTCCTCAGGACCTATCTTGAACTGGTGCTTGAGCTTCCATGGAAGAAGGCCTCGGAAGATC
>DATDFW010000179.1:0-3579 GCA_036522375.1 Nitrospiraceae bacterium | reverse complement strand
GTCATCTTCAACAAAGGCGCCGTCATGATTCTGCCGCAGGGCGTCAATAAAGGTTCCGGTATGCTCGCTTCGCTGCAGGAACTGGGACTCTCCTATCACAACGCGGTCGGCATTGGCGATGCCGAAAATGATCTCGCGTTTCTGACTCAATGCGAGTGCGCGGTGGCTGTCGCCAATGCCTTGGCATCGCTCAAGGAAAAAGCCGACCTGGTCACGGGAGAGGATCACGGCCGCGGTGTAGAGCAGTTAATCGAGAGATTACTTGCCACGGATCTGAAGGAACTCGACCCGCAGCTTTCCCGACGACACATTCTCTTGGGTAGGACAGGAGCCGGCGACGAGTTTCGCCTCCCGCCGTTTGGAAGCCATCTACTCGTAGCGGGTCCATCGGGGAGTGGAAAGACCAGCGTGGTCACGGCATTCCTCGAACAGCTTGTTAAGAGCGGTTACCAGTTCTGCATCATTGATCCGGAAGGCGATTACCACTCGCTCGAGAACACGGTTGTTGTGGGTGATGCAAAGAATCCCCCGGCGCAGGATGCAGTCATGCAGATCCTCAAGCAATACGGAAATCCGGTGGTAAACCTGCTCGCCATATCCGCAAACGACAGGCCTTCCAGTTTTCCCTCGTATCTGCAACCGATCCTGGAGATGCAGACAAAGACCGGGCGCCCGCACTGGCTCGTTGTGGATGAAGCACATCATGTGCTGCCAGCTTCGGGTCACAGCCCAGGCAGTTTTTTGGCTGCGGAGGAGATGCTTTCCTCAATCCTGATTACGGTTGAACCGGTACGTGTGGACCCAAAGGCCCTGTTTGACGTGAATCTCGTCATCGCTGTGGGAGCGGCCCCCGAAGAAACCTTCAGACAGTTCAGTGAACATATAGGATTGGCGCCGCCGAAGATTCAGGCGAGCGAAACCGAGAACTCGCTGGTACATCTATGGCAATGCAAGGAATCAGGCGAGGCTGTCCCAGTGAGGATCGAACCAGGTGAGACGGATCGCCGGCGACATCGCAGGAAATACGCAGAGGGAGATCTCCAGGACAAGAGTTTTCATTTCCGCGGCCCTGAAGGCAAGCTGAACTTGCGAGCGCAGAATTTGATCATGTTTATTCAATTGAGTGAAGGTATCGATGACGCGACTTGGTTATATCACCTCGAGCGGCACGAGTATTCGGAATGGGTCAGGACCGCAATAAAAGACACCACGCTAGCTGACAGCATTGCTCTCATAGAGCGAGCGCACTTGCCGCCCGAGGAAAGCCGGAGACGGATAAAAACCGCTATCGAAGAAATATATACCCACCCTTCTTAAATCCGCTTCCAGATTAGACCTATAAACCACGAAGGTGGAATGGGAGTTCTCTTTCTTTAGGATTCATCAACGCCGACTGTTGGCTCGAACGATTATCGATGGAACAAAACTTGCGAGAGATTTCTGTGAACGTGCAGAAAAGGGGAGTCGTAGGGCTCAAAGAAAGGAAAGAAGTACCAATGCCCAATAGCAACATAACACTTAAGATTCGTAGAGTAGGAACCGTTATGGGACTCATGCTGCTGCTCCCGCTCTTGTACATATCTAGTGCGCGCGCACAGGATCGGGATCGCGATCGCGACTTTGATCGAAATAATGACCGGGTTACTACAATTGTGCCCGGGACTGTCATTCCCGTGCGTCTGGACCAAACGATTGATGTCGACCGAAGTGACAACCGAGTTTTCACGGGAATGGTTGATCAAGACGTCCGGGGCGATGACGGCCATCTTGCCATTCCTCGTGGATCACGAGTTGAACTGATGGTCCGGGTGGCGCGGGATAACGATTTGATTCTGGACCTCGATTCAGTGAGCGTGAATGGTGAACGGTATGCTGTAGCCGCGCGGCCGAACCGGCAAGAGGCGGAGCCGGACTACACCTTGCTCGGTTCCATTGTAGGAGCTGTGACGGGGGCCCAAGGTCGGACCATCCGTATCCCACGAGACTCCGTCGTAACGTTTCGTGTCAGCCGGCCTATGGACATGGGAGTAGCCGATCGTGGTGTCGATCGCAACGGCGTCCATTACCATGATTGGTATGGCTACGGCCGTTAACGAATCGTGAGTCCGAAGAGGGAGGGCCGGATGAGCGCACAGCCGGCCCTTCGACACGCATCAGCGGATCTGACACTCGGGACTTACATGCAGTCGAGTCCCGAGAGCGTCAGAGCACCCGTGGAATTGCTTGACGCGAATTTGACAAAGTCCGCGAGCGAATCGGTCCATTAGACATTGGAAGTATTTTGCCGGTCATTGCCTACTCGCAATTGCTCCTAAGACCTTGAGCAGATCGGGTACCGAGTCCACGAGGTGTTCAGGCCCCGCAGCTATTAAATCACTCCGAATGCCGTAGCCCCAGCTGACGGCAACTGCTTTCATTCCATTTGCTCTCGCGGCAACAATATCGGCTGACTTGTCGCCTACCATGACAGCATCGTCCGGATCGATTCCCTGAACCTCGAGAGCGCGCCGGATGAGTACTGCCTTGTCGGGGTTGGGCTCGTCAAGTTCAGGTCCATAGATTGTGTGGAAATAATCGGTGAGATGCAGTCGATCTAATACTAATCTAGCGTTGACGTGTGCGCGCACAGTCATTACGTACGCTCGGATATCCATCCCTTCGAGAGTTCGGAGTGCCTCCGAGATGCCCGGATACGGTGTGATCTCGGATGCTCCGCGATCTCTGAATCGCTCGCGATATGTCTTAACTAGCAGTTCGATCGAGCGACCGTCCGCTTCCGGCACTAGTGCTGCAAACGTCTGCCTCAGTGGTGGCCCGACGAAAGTCGCCAGGTAGTCTGGATCAACACGACTGTATCCGAGCGAAACGAGAGCATGCTGAGCGCAGTTGACGAATCCTTCTCGCGGATCCACAAGTGTGCCATCCATATCAAAGAAAACATGCTTCATGGCGTTTCTTCCCAGGTTTCCCCAAAAGACATTTCCAGGCATGCATTTCGCGGATGCCAATTGGACGACAGTTGGACAACAGTTTTTTAAGAGAGCTGCGCAAACGATTGAAATTATGGAGCGGGAGACGGGAATCGAACCCGCGACGTCCAGCTTGGGAAGCTGGCATTCTACCGCTGAATTACTCCCGCTCGTCGCGGCCAGTATAACACAAGCCAGCTTGCAGCGAGGCTCGGACTCCAGAGCAGCAGGCATGATGCAGAAGCCTGTTCCAGTTGAACCACCCCCGCTCTGAATCATCGACCACTAGAAGCTAAACAGGCGGTTGTACTTGATCGTGAAGGTCCAGTCGTCCTTCTGTTTGGCGCGGTCCCGTAGTGCGTTATAAACAACGAACACGTCGCTGAGAGGGTGATGGATCAGCCGAAACCGGATATTCGAGCTGATCTGGTTGTTCTGATTGTTATATTGAAAAAATGTGCTCAGAAACATCTTGGCGTTGAAGGTGTAATCGAGTTCGAGCGTGGACAAATCTGTGTGCAGCGAGCCTTTTGAGAAGTTCACGTTGTTGCGGTCGTAAGTGACCGCGGCTTTGAGGCGGTAGTTGAGATGGTATGTGCCGCCCAGCGTG
>DATDFW010000178.1:0-4002 GCA_036522375.1 Nitrospiraceae bacterium | reverse complement strand
TGAATTTCTCAAGGCAGACAACCGCTTCACGGTAGATCAAAAGCTCAGCGGTAAGTTGCTGATCACCTGCATTCTGGGTGGCGACCTGCAGTGCATCAGAGGCTAACCAGATTTTCGTGATCGTGGATCCATTTTTCTCAGTTGGCGTGACGACGTATAATCGACGTGGGATGCTCAGGGAATGTCTGCAGTCCATCCTGCAGCAGACGTTTGGCGACTTCGAGGTGATCGTCGGCAATGACTATACGAGGGAGAAACTGACAGGAGAGATGCTTGGCATTAGCGATACTCGAATCCGCTTCGTCAACTACTCCCGCAATATCGGCCCAATCAAGAACGCCAACACTTTGTTGGCGGCAAGCCGCGGCCGATATTTTACATGGCTTGCCGATGACGACGGACACGCGCCCGCCTTTTTTCAGAGAGTGCACGACGCCCTTCACAAACATGGTTACCCCGAATGCGTGTATACTTCGTACGTGCAGGGCACAGCTTTCCCTGACAGCTTCGCTGAGACCAGAGCTGAGGCGCAGATCCTGGATGGCCATAAGTTTCTGCGGGCTTATCTGTCTCGCGAGCTAAAGCTCGTCGGCTGCTACGGGGCCTTTGCTTCGTCGTACATCCGGGAAATGGGGGGAATGGAGCACTTGGGCAAAGGAAAATTTTCGCCGTACTGCGACAATCTGATCGCGATCCGAGCTGGGTCCCTCCGAAGAGTGCTTTACATCGACCAACCACTAGTGTTTTTCCGTGCACATCCAGGATCCGTCTCGACCACCAGTCCCGATGTCGAAACCTATCGAACTGCGCAAGCCGATCTCTGGTGTCGTGTCGCGGGTGATTTTGCAAGAGAACGGTTAAGAGACGACTTCGAGGTTAACCTGTCCAATCTTCTAGAATGGTGCGTCCGTGATATGGATCATGTGGTGCGGAGGTCCGGTTTCGCGATCAATGCAAAGCAAGGCGTCGCCTATCTGCTGTTCGTGGCAAAACAAATCCGCCGAGTGAAATGGCTGCCTCACGGAAAGAGGATCACGGGGCTCGTCTTGAAAATCGCCTACGCACTGGTTCGAGAAGCCATCAAGACGAAGCTTAGAGGGTGTGCCGTTCTGAGGTCATTGCGCCGTTCGCTGCGACCTGTGTGAAAACAACGCTCATCACAGGGGTCACCGGCCAAGATGGCCCATATCTTTCCAAATATCTGCTCGGCCGAGATTGCGTGGTCTACGGCGGAATCCGCGATTCTGCCTGTCCCAATTTAAAGAATCTGAGGACCTTGGGCATAGAGAAGGATGTGCGACTGGTCCCAATGAATTTATTGGATCTGTCCCATACCATCCGGGTACTGGAGAGGCTTCGTCCCGATCAGGTGTACAACTTGGCTGCCCAGAGCTCCGTGAGCCTCTCTTTTGAACAGCCGTTTGGAACGTTCCAGTTCAATATCTTGAGCGCTCTGAATTTGCTCGAGGCCATACGTATTCTTCGACTAAAGACCAAGTTCTACCAAGCTTCCTCGAGCGAGATGTACGGTCGGACAGCGGAATTGCCTGTGCGAGAACAGACAAGGGTTCATCCGGTTAGCCCTTACGGCATCTCCAAAGCTTCCGCCCACTGGACTACGGTCCATTACCGCGAGGCGTATGGTCTGTTCTGCTGCTGCGGGATACTCTTCAATCATGAATCCTTCCTTAGAGGCGAACATTTCGTGACGAAGAAGATCGTCTCGACGGCGGCGCGGATCAGCAGAGGCTCGAAGGAAAAACTGAGGCTAGGGAACATCGAGATCCGCAGGGATTGGGGCTATGCACCAGAATATGCGAAAACGATGCCGTTGATTCTCGAACAGGAAGAAGCAGATGATTACGTGATCGCAAGCGGTGAAGTCCACAGTCTTCGGGATTTCATCGAGTGCGCCTTCGCCTCACTCGGACTTCACTGGCGGGAACACGTCCTCATTGATAAGAACCTTTATCGTCCAGCTGAGATCAATGTTATTTACGGCGATCCGGCCAAGGCCAGAACGAGGCTGAGATGGAAGTACGACATGACGTTCCCACAATTGGTAAGGCTTCTGGTCCAAGAAGAGATCTCGAACATGGCAGACAAATGAACGTGCTGGTTGATGGGGTGATCTATTTATATCAGACGCGAGGAGGTATTTCGCGGATTTTCACAGAGACGCTTCCGCGTATGTGTGAGATAGAGTCCGAGCTTCGGGTCCAGCTCCTGATAAGTGGGAAGCCGCGGCAAATGCTACCGCGCCATGCCCGGCTATCCCACCGTTTTCTGCCGCCTGTCGACCCGCTGCTTCCGCCTCGCCGGTTGTGGCCGGTCTATCGAACTCTCGGTGCCGCGTTCACAGCGCTTCGAATTGGAAAGACCGCGAACAAAATTTGGCATTCGACATATTTCACCAGGCCGATCCGATGGAAAGGGGCTCGAGTGGTAACAGTAGCGGACATGATTTATGAACTGTTTCCAAAACTTTATAGCATGGCCGGTGATGACGAGTTTCGGAGACAGAAAAAACGGTGCGTGCAAGAAGCGGATGCGGTTCTTTGCATATCACAAACCACAAAGAAAGATCTGCAGGCGGCCTACGGGCTTTCGCCCGACAAGATACGGGTTGTACACTTGGCGTGCGGCAATGCCTTCCAGTGTTTGGCGGAGTCGTTTCAGACTCACGAATCGCGCGGGCCACAGCCATTTCTCCTCTATGTAGGGAGCCGCGCACATTACAAAGGATTCGATACTCTGCTGCGATCGTACAGCCATTGGTCTCCTCGCAAGGATGTTCATCTTATTGTCGTGGGACAAGACCTGAGTGAGGAGGAAAAGAAATGCCTGACTGAGTTGAGGCTCACTGACCGCGTACATTTGCTGCGAAACATTGATGATGAACACCTTTGCCACCTCTACAACCGGGCGGCAGCTTTCATTTACCCCTCACTGTATGAAGGGTTCGGGATCCCATTGTTGGAAGCCATGGCGTGTGGCTGCCCGATCGTTGCTTCTCGCATTCCATCGACTCTGGAAGTCGCGGGAAACATTCCGATCTACTTTGAGTCAGGGAATGTAGAGGCTTTGGCGCTCGCTTTGGATCACGTCCTGCGTGACGGGAGACGATCCTCGCGTTCGATAGCAGGCATGAAACATGTCCAGCAATATTCCTGGAACAAAGCAGCGACAGAGACAATTGAGCTGTACAAGAGCCTTAGTTGATGACCACGGGTAATCCAACTTTGATGCAACTACCTTTACCTCCGGCAAGCAGAACTGGCTGGCCTTGGACAGAGGGGGCGGAGCCAGTGTCCAAGGACTCCGCTTGGCCGAAAATCAGCATCATCACTCCGTCCTACAATCAGGCACTATTCATCGAGGAAACAATCCGCTCCGTCTTATTGCAAGGTTACCCGAACCTTGAATACATCGTCATTGACGGAGGCAGCAGGGATGGCAGCGTCGATATTATTCGCAAATATGCACAACGGCTGACGTACTGGGTGAGTGAGCCAGACCGGGGCCAATCGCATGCCATCACCAAGGGTTTTGCGCGCGCCTCGGGCGAGATCGTTGCCTGGCTCAACTCGGATGATATCTATCTTGCTGGAGCATTAGCTCAGGTGGGGAGAGCCTTCATGGATCATAGCAACGCGGGCTTAATATTTGGTCGTTGCCGCATTATCGACGAGCATTCGAGACGTATAGGCGATGTGGCTGCCGTAGCGGAATTTGATCTTGCAGCACATTTGCGTGACAACCAAGTTCCCCAACCGGCCGCGTTCGCTCGGCGCGAGGTGCTGAAAAAAGTGGGTTTGCTCCGGACCGATCTTAATTTCACCATGGATTTCGAACTCTGGATCAGGATCGCGCTGGATTTTCCCGTCGTCGTTCTGTCCGAGTTCTGGGCGGCGTTCCGTATCCATTCGAAACAGAAGACCTTCGTGGGTTCTCGGCAATGGACAAACGAAGTGATCCAGATTTACGAAGCCCTGGCGCACA
>DATDFW010000177.1:0-3315 GCA_036522375.1 Nitrospiraceae bacterium | reverse complement strand
GGCACATGGGGGAATTGAGCTGCCATGCGGACTGGCGGCATCAGCCATTGAGTCGCCAAACAACAAGCGTGCTCGGGTAGTCGCGATAGCGTGGTGTTGAGCGCGATAGTGCGCAGAAGACGATGGGTGTCAAAGCCCTCCCGCCTTGCAAAATGCACCCGATTCGTGGCGACTGGCGGCAGGCCGGCACGGCGGCTGAATAGCAGGACATGCTGCAAGGCAGGGCCCGACGTCAATTCGACAAAGAGGTCTTGTGACGAATCCTTCGCCCATGCCGATAGAGCCGTTTCATCGTCAGTGAGCAGGATCAGTCCATTTCGATAGCGGGCGACGGCCGTCAAAAAATCAAACGACGGATCGCAGTGACGTTCCGACAACAGATGACAAAGATTCGCATAACCGTCCAACGTTTTGATCAACAGCACGACGCGATGGTCATCCGTCGTCAGTTCGGCGCCGAGAATCGGCCGCAGCCCTTGTTGCGTCGCTTGTTCGATAAATCTCACCGCCCCATACAATCCATTTGTATCGGTCAAGGCCAAGGCCGACATACCGTGCTGTCGGGCCGAAAGGCAGAGCTCTTCGAGCGATGACACCCCGCGCATCGGCGAAAAGTCCGAATGCACATGCAGATGCACGAATGGCCGAGTCATCATCGTAAGGTCCTTCCCCACGAGACAGCCTGCCCGCCGAACTTTTGTCGAATCCGATCCAGAGCTAAGGAAAGTCGATGATGTGCTGGCATTGCAACAGACTCCGACTCCTCGAAGAGCGAGAGTTGTTCGGCCGGTGGCCGTAAGTGATCGACCTGAAGCGTCATACGCTGCAGTCGAACTCGGCGCCGGAAACAACGGGTAAACAATCGCGTGAGCACCGGCTGAAGATCGGCTTCCCAACAGGTGCCGCGCTGGAGCATTTGTTGCGAGGTCTGTTCGTGATGATCGCTATACCGAACAGTGAGCATGATGCGTAGGCAGATCCGTCGTTGCTGTCGGAGCGAGGTGCAAAGATGCTCCAACAATCCATATAGGCGTCCCAATAAGAGTTGATCGTCCACTTCATCCGGATCAAGGCTGATTGATTGCTCGATCGCCGGTTGTTCGATTGGCTGGCGGACGGGTGAAGGATCGATCCCTAACGCCCAGCTGCGCAGCAAACCCGCGGTAGTACCGAATGCCAACTCCAGATGAGTCAGCGAGATGGCGGCAATCGATCCTAAAGTCTTCAGATTTAAATCGTCAAGCTGCCGTAAAACTTGCGATGTCTGTGTGCGATGGAGACCTGGCAAGAGCGTGACTGGAAGCGGAGCGAGAAACGACTGCTCCGAACCGAGCTGAATCGAGAGTACTTGCGACGGTTGTTCGAGTGTGGTCGAGGCCAATTGTGAGACCAGCTTATTTTCGGCGAGTCCAATCACACCGTTCAATCCTTGCCGGTGCTTCAGTTCTCGTCCGATGCGGGCGGCCGTATCGATGGGAGGACCGAAGAGACGGCCGGTGCCAGTCAGATCCATAAACAGCGAACCGGGGCGGATCGATTCCCAAACCGGTGCGAAGGGCATGACAGTGTGTTCCAACTCGCGATGTCCCGCACGTAAACGTGAGGAGTCCGGCGGCAGCAGACGCAGCCCGGAACATAAACGGCGGGCTGATTCCACCGACATGCCCGGCTCGATTCCTTCTTGAAATGCTTCCGCAGAAGTTTCCCGAATCAGGGCGCGCGACGTATGTACCGGCGCCATGGCTACCGGCCGGTTTCGTAGTGAGACATCGCTTATCTGCGCAAGAGCGATCCCGAAGGCAGGAATTTGGAGACATACAATGTGTCGATTCATTAACTCATGCATGTAACCAATGGTTACAGATGCAATGGCCTATGTCAATCGGGTGAAATGGGGACGTGATTCACGCTGCGACTAGGGTTAGGACAAACCAGCCCATCTGCACCCATGTCGAGTCCTGATTGTTGTTTCTTGTTGGCTTATGTTGTCTGAGATGGGCTGTCCGGAATTCGTACATCACAAGTTGTCTGTTCATCCGGATCGTCGGCGCCAATGCGTTCCGCGGAATCGTCAATCCAACTCCTCCACACGATACGTTCGTTTGTGGTTTGTTCAAATAACCTCTGCCTCCCACTCTTTTGGACTTGTCAATAATCTGGACCATGCGAACGGTTGTGTGATCGAGCTTCGTCACCTCCGTCACGCCATCCCTGAACGTTGGAAATTTTCAAACTATGTCCATTGCTTGTCTCCGGGCATCACCGCTTCTGCTTGCTGTCAAAGAGATCGTCGATCAAATCCTTGACCGTGTCTTTGACGGCCCCTACTGCCTCTTCCGTCATTTTCTTCGCTGCGCTGCCGCCCCGGCAAACAGTCAAGAAATCCACGATGGTTCCAACGAGCGCCCCAGCCTGACGTTCCACCATGCTGCCTGGCGTCACGTCAACTCCATAGGAGGGCGTCTGAACCGTACCTTTGATCGTCACGGCAAGCGGCAACACCGTAAAGCCCTCCACGGTTTTTGCCAACTGATCCAAACAGGGAATCCTTACATGTTGAGAGAGAGTCGGGCCGATCTTCGGCTTCACGCGGATGTCGAGCGGCCCATCCAGCGCCAGCTTTCCTTCGGCCTCGATACCCGCAATAGGGCCATTCGCACGGGCCTCCTGCAGATTGATCCATCCGTCTTTAACCTCGAGCGCTCCGTGAAGAGTTTTGAACACTAAATGTCTGAACTCGTCGACGCGTGTCTGGTCCGCGAGGAACTCCAGGACCGGCACCTTGATGAATTGACCATCTGTCACGTCGAAGTTCACCATGCCCTTCAAGCTCTGTCGCCATCTCTCGTCCCGCCCTCGGCCCGTCCCGGCTGTTGTGAATTGACCTCGACCGGTCAGCGGCCGATCGGACTCAGTGAACCAGGCCTTGGTCAGGGTGCCAAGATTCAGCATGCTACCCTGGAAGTCCCAGGCGAACTCAGGTTGTTCGTTCTTCAACGCGAGCGTGATAGTGCCTTCGACCCTTCCGTCCACAAGGCCAGTCGGTTCCAGCGTCGCCTGCATGCGGTGTCCATTGCCTTTGATCACAAGGCGGCCCGCCCCGATTTCCAGAGTCCGATAGATGATCGTCCCGATACCAAGATCGAGGTCGAGATACGGCAGAACAGGTGTCCCGGCAGCGTAGGCAGTCTGCTCATGACCCTGCGAAGTTGGAGTTGAAGCCGGCGTTGCCAGCGCAAGATACCAGGCGGCATCGAGCTCCTCCACTGCACCGCGGACCTGCACGTGTGGCTTGGATCCGATTCCCACATTGCC
>DATDFW010000176.1:0-2728 GCA_036522375.1 Nitrospiraceae bacterium | reverse complement strand
GCTCAATGTTTCTGACGTCCGCTCCACTCGAGTATCGTGATCATGGCCACAATCAAGCAGGCTTGCACGAGCAGCAACATCGCCTCAGCGGTTCCGGCACCACGCAGCGCTAACGCCGCCAGCCCAAGACAAATCGTCATGAGAAAGATCATCGCCACACTCGCCTGGCGAGACCCCAACGTGCGTTCCAACCGATGATGGAGGTGGTCTTTGCCCACATAGTCGAGCCATTCCTTGATGGAATGTATTTTCCCTGTCGCCACCCGTTCCACAGTGATGTGGACCATGTCGTAAATGAGCACGCCGAAGATGAGGAGCGGATTGCTGAAGGAAACGATGGGGTTATGATCCGCCCAATTCCCTTTCACGGCGAGACAGGCCAGCGTGAATCCGAGGAAGGTCGCCCCACCATCGCCAAGAAAAATCAAGGCAGGCTTACGCCCTCGAAAGTTATATGGAAGAAATCCTATGCCTGCTCCAACGATGGCGATGGCCAGCCAACCCAATCCCGGCTGGTTCGTTTCGAAAGCCACCGCCCCCAGAAATCCGGCTATGAGAATCGCGAGCCCCGTAGCCAGGCCATCCATACCATCAAAAAAATTAAATGCATTCGTAATCCCAATAATCCAGAGCAACGTCAGCAACACGTTCGCCACATCGCCGATCGGACCGCTCGGAAACAATGTCAGCACCTTGCCGCTGGCGATCACAATCCCGGCAGCCACGAGTTGGGCGGCCAACTTCGACGCGGCAGGCAACTCCCACACATCATCAATGATTCCGACGATCAATAACAGCGATCCTGCTGCCAGTATGGCAATCATCCAGTCAGGCAGGATCGAATTCAATAGCACCGAACCGAGGAATCCCAGATAGACCGCCACACCACCGAGTCTCGGGGTTGGATGCACATGGATTTTACGCTCCGATGGTTGATCGACCAGGCCCCATTGATGACTGAGATGCGCCATGAGCGGCGTCAATGCGCCGACGCCAAGAAACGCGAAGAGGAGAATGTAGAGCCATCGAAGACCTTCGAAGACGAAGAGTTCACGAATCGTGGGCACCGCCAAGACCACCGCGCCCAGCAATGCTCCCAGAGCAGCCGGTGTCAGCCAGCGCCAGTGGCTGCGCAATGTAAACGGTGAGGCCTCGACGTCGATGGCCTTCACAAAAGGACCTCGGTCAGCGATTGATGAATCTGCCGAACTTCGTCATCTGTGAGATCGGGATAGAGCGGTATTGAAAGCGCCGTACAGTCCGCTTCGTCGCTGTTGGGAAAACCAGACTGATCCAGATAGCGGTGGATCGGTCTAAAGACGGGCTTACGACAGTGTATCCCCTGCTGCTCCAACCGTTTGATCAGACCAAACAGCCCATCCGGATTTGTCCGGAGACGCGGGAGTCTAATGGTAAATCGATAGTATCCGTGCGTCCTGCCCGGTGGCACACTCGGGCAGACAGTGCTCTTGGAGGATAGAACTTCCCGGTAGGCTACCGCGAGAGAATGGCGTCGTTCCTGAAAAGCCGTGAATCGTCCCAATTGACAGACCCCCAGCGCTGCTTGCACATCCGTCAGCTTGAAATTGAAAGAGGAAGGATCCAGTGTCGGTGCGCCATCATATTCGCGTAGGGACCTGGCTCGTTCGAGTAGCGACTCCTGATTCGACAGGACCATCCCGCCTTCTCCAGCGCACAACAGTTTCGTGGCATAGAATGAACATACGGTAAGTGTGCCAACCGTACCAACAGGCCTACCCTGCTCCGTCGCCCCTAACGTCTGCGCACAGTCCTCAATCAGCGGGATCCCCAGCCGCTCAAGTGCAGTGAGGTCAGCCGGCAGGCCGAACAAATGCGGGACGATGATTGCCCGGGTCTTGGTGGTCATCGCTTGGCAGGCAGCCAGCGGATCGATGTTGAACGTATCCAAGTCGATATCGACGAGCCGTGCCTCTGCCCCCACTCGTCGCGTCGCGAGCCATGGCGCCGGACAGACATAACTCGGCATGATGACTTCGTCACCGGCTCCAATCCTGAGCGCGCGCAGCGCCACTTCGAGCGCGGCAGTGCCCGAACTAACAGCCACCCCACCCTGCAGGCCAAAGAATGCGGCCATTCCGCGCTCGAATCGACCGACCCACGGTCCATGGGCAATCTGCCCGGAACGAAGGACTTCGGCGGTGGCTTGAAGGTCTTCCTGGTCAATCGCAGGTCGTGAGTGGGGAATCATGGTGGCCGCAGTCGTCATACGCCGATATTAATAAACAATCGCAGCGGGACAAAGCCTTCTGCGTTTTTCACCCGACCTTGGATGCCGCGGAAATGCGCTCCGGCACGAATGACATCGACGATACTCAGACCCTCAATGTTGGTCTTCTTCACCTGTGAGGCGTGAGCCTCGATCGATGCGACCTTTTCCTCGAGCACCTGGTCGATATCGACAAAGACGGTTGGCGAGAAGTTTTGAGTGGTCGGTCCCTCGTAGAACAAGACATTCTTGGTGTAGCGGGTCGCAGTGATCGTACTCATCGCCAGATGCCGATGGTCCTGATGGGTATCGTCATGATAGTGCGAGAAAATGAAGTGTGGCTGAACCTCCTTCACGACCTCTTCGATCTCTTGAATTAGCTCGCGTCCCATCGGAACCGCGGTGTCTTCATACCCGCCCCAGAATATCTTCTCGACTCCCAATTGCTTCGCCGACAGTTCCTGCTCGCGCTTGCGGACC
>DATDFW010000175.1:0-2947 GCA_036522375.1 Nitrospiraceae bacterium | reverse complement strand
GAAAGTGGAAAAACTTTCACTCCCGATGACCTGACCATCATCGCGCATTACCGGTTTGAAGGATCAAGTGATCCAGAGGAGATGGCGGTGGTATACGCCATCGAGGCCAAGGATGGCACTCGCGGGATCTTGGTTGATGCCTATGGGGTCTATGCGACTCCTGATCTGTCTGCCTTTCTGAAGGACGTCAGGATACGCGAGGCTTAAAAAATACTCTCGTGGGATCAAGGCGGCTTTCACACCGTCTTACGCGACGAGCACGGCGAAACAATTCCTGCCATGCATCCCTTCAAGTTCTGAGCGCGTCGATGCGAGTCTTAATAACCTCTGGTTCGCGGACCCCTCGCAGCGAGAGGATCCGGTCTCCGCTCGTTGATGTAATCACAACAGTCCCGATGTCAAAGAATTGCGCGATGGGCCCCTGAGTGATTGTCACATCGGCAATATCATCCAACGCCAGCGCCTGGATATCCCGGCCCGTATACCCGTTCTTCACGAGCACTCGCCGCGATGTGAGGCAGTACTGAGCCCACCGGCGCAGCAGGACGACGCACAGCAACAATGCTGTTGCACCGCCCAGCCAAACTTCCCATCCGCTCATCCCCCACCACAGAGCCAACAGGGTACGACCGCCAGCCACCAGGCTGAAACAATAGAGCCATGTAAATTGCGCCCATGAGGGATAGCCACTCCAGCGCACAATCTCATCGGTCTGCATCGCAACATACCCAGCTTCATTTCAATCGTCTACTTGAGCCAATTCAACGGTTGAGAACTCAGACATCTGGAATCTGCCAGTCAATCGGAAGTAACCCGGCATCGACCAGCTCTCGGTTGATGTGCGAGAAGCACCTGCACCCGTAAAACTTTCTGACTGACAAGGGCGAGGGATGCGCAGTTGCGATCACGGCATGATGCGATTGTGTGATCAACGTCCGCTTCTTCTGAGCTTCTCGTCCCCACAATACAAAGACTACCCGTGTCTGCTTTGCGGCAATCAGTTCAATAATATGATCGGTGAATCGCTCCCACCCTCGCCCTTGATGCGAATGAGGTTGATAGGCCCGAACCGTGAGTACCGTATTGAGCATCAGAACGCCCTGTCGGGCCCACGCTTCCAGATGTCCGTTATTAGGAATCCGGCACCCAACATCGTCATACAGCTCTCGATAGATATTTCGCAATGAGAACGGCAAAGGCCGAACAGTCGGCCGCACGGAGAAACAGAGACCATGAGCATGACCAGGTGTTGGATATGGATCCTGCCCGACAAGTAGCACACGGACCTGGTCGTAGGAGGTTAAGGATAATGCATGAAAGATCTCGCTGCGAGCCGGCACGATCGCTTGCCCATCGGCCAGTTCCTTTTCAAGAAATGCATCGAGCGCACGGTAATAGGGCTTGCGCGTTTCTTCGTTGAGCAAAGATCGCCAACCAGAAGGGATTGAGGGAAGCATGAGAGGAACTGATACCATAACGACGATCGCAATGCTCACTCAAATCTAGCCGTGCCTGGACAAAAGTCGGTTGCTACATGCTGTTTACACCGATATTCGTTTAAGAGGAACAATTATGAGCTGTCCGTTTCAAGAACCGCCGCTTGCGCATCCAGACGGAGCACGCTGCCCATGCAAGCCGACGGAGCTCTGTCAGACTATCGATGTGAATTGACCTGGTGCGAGCGCTGTTGAAATAGGAGACAGAGGCATGACTCGCTCGCCACGAAATGATCGTCGATCGCGTCACCTCCGAGCCTCAAGGTTCATCCTTCTCGTTCAGATGAGAGAGTCAGATGATCAATCCTGGCGGAGTCACCCAGGTACTGGCGCGAGGTTATCGGGAGCGGGAATCTCGTTTGGGTGAGCGCGCGGACACCATCCGATTCATGAATTTCAGTTGGGCGATCAAATGGCGCTCGATGTCGGGATCGCCTCCTACGAGGGCCTCTGCGCATTGCCGGAGCGCCGCTAGTTGCTCGCCATTCAACTTATTCAACAAGTCCAGCAGAGGGCGGACCTCCTTTCGGAAGGGTGTCCCCTCACCGATAAAAGAAGCCATATCACTTCGCCCACTATAGGAACTTTCGCGTGCGGCCTGCCGTTCTTTTGCCAATTGCGCTAGCAGGTCCGCAAGATCCAGCCCGCTGATCTTGCAGAACCGGACCAACACGTCGGCGGACGGATAGAGAGACCCGTTCAGATAGCGGTAGACCGTATTGGCCGTTACCCGCAGCTTCGGGGCCAGCGCAACCGGATCGAGCCCCTGCTCTTCCATCACTGTTCTGATTCGGTCTTTTATCCGCATCGGCAATGCAACATAGAACTGGCCGAAGAGAAATACTATTTTTTTTCGCCATAAGCAAATTATGTATTGACTTGCGCGCACGCACATACTAGAGTACCTAACATGTTCAGACACGAAAACATACGAATCCGCAGAGTCGCACTTCAGTGGACGATAGAAGATCTCGCTCGCATGCTCAATTTGAAGAGCCCGTCAGCGATATCGTCGTGGGAACAGGGAAGACGTACACCGAGCACTTATTCTATCGGAAGACTGGCGCGAGCTTTGAAAGTTCCAGCTTCCTTCTTCTACGACATCCAGACTTGCGTTCCAAGCACGCAATACTGGGAGCCTCATGTGACTCCGCGGCAGCGACAAGTTCTGTACGGCCTGGCTGCCGGGATGACGCATCGTCAAATAGCCATCTGTCTTGGTGTCAGCACTCGTACGATCGATTTTTATCACGGCGACCTGAACCGCATATTCGGTGTGAACAACGTTGTACTTCTGCTCCGTGAAACGGTTCGCTTACAAATCCTTCCTGATAACATCCTCAGTATGCATACCTCCGCGCTGCTCCAACGAGTATCGAATTGATCGCCGGATTGCTGTCTTGGGGGGACCGGGAATTGGGGACACTCCCAAATCTGTTTGGGCAGAGGAC
>DATDFW010000174.1:0-14743 GCA_036522375.1 Nitrospiraceae bacterium | reverse complement strand
CTGCCGCCCCCCGGCAAGCCGGTCACTGTCAGAAGCCCTGTGCACACCTTCTTGATTCCGCTGTTCCTGCGCAAAGGACTCCTGTGACCCACCGGCAGCATTCGCCATTCGTTCGATGTCTACCGATTGCTTTTCATCGTTCGATGCCCTGGTATCCTGATCATGCTGACGAATGAACTCAGGGTTCATCGCCCCACGATAGACCCAGTTGGTCACGGGGCGATAGTCCTCACCCGTCTGTTCGGAAGCGGATGGGCCTACACCCAGATCTTGTGACGGGTCGTCCGCCCGATCGGCCTGAATCATCGCCCCCTTCGGTGCCAACAACTCTTCGAGCCGCACGTAGAGCGCATGAGCCACCCGCACGGACTCCTCCGCCGTGGCCGTTGAAACCAGAATCGCCCGGCACATCGGCCAGAGGATGGCGATCTCGTCCTTGATGGCTTCGTGAATGGCGATAGGCTGCGATGCGGCCGTCGACAGTTGGAGCAATTGGTCGACCACGAGTTCTTTGACGGTCAGCCCGTGCGTCAGCGAACGCATCGCGATCGCCTCGCGCGCGAACCGTTTCAGATCATGCTGAAGTCCGGGATACTCCTGCTGTAGCAAGAACTCCACCCGCGCATCCTCCACGACCGTCCATAAATCTTGGATCAGTCCCGGATGGGGATATAGGCTGAACAGCGATGCCAACGTGTCCGGGGCAGCCTGTTTCACCAGACCATACCTCTGACGCAGGACCATGACCAAGTCCGCGAACGGCTCAAGGGTCAGGCGGTATGTCCCAAACTCCACATGTCCCGCTTCGTGAGCCGCCATCACCAAATACAATCGTGTGTTTTCTTCGGCAGTGGGATAGCGACGGAGGAGGGCCGGCAGCGAGATCGTACGCCCGTCCTGGCTCACCGAAGGCCGTGCAGACGTCTCCTGGTTCAACGAATCCGGGAGTGCCTGTATCGTCAGATCCGTTCCACAGAGACCTTGCATGAAAAGCTTCACGGTACGGGCCACTTGCCGAAGCGACACACCGCTTAAAGCCGCCTCCACCGACGTCAGCGCCTTCTGCGATTCCAGAGCAAAATAGGCTCTGGCTCCTTCCACACTGTACGCCAGGACTTCCATCCCGGCTGTAAACCAGGCCGTGAAGCGAGCAGTAGCCTCGGCAGAGTCGCCGATTACGTTCACGAGTTCCGGCCCGCGCCTCAAGTAGGCCAACGCCGTTTTGGCATCACGTTCTGCGAGTAGGTCCCCATACTGCAATAGTTTCAGTTCCCATTCTTCATTCGCCACCATGCGAAGAAGGCGAGGCGATTCCGACAACCAGGCGATGCCCACTGCAGAATCGCGCTCAGCCAGTAACGACCCGACCGTCAGGACCTTGGCTCTCACCGATAGGCTTTCGATATCGCCCAAGATAAGTGGGCTCCTACGGAGGAATTCAATAGTCCCGAAATAGTCCGTCTTGCCGAGACTATTCTGAGCAATGAGTTTCAGCCCAAATGTCGCCCAGGCTCTGGCCTCGTGAACCGGTAACACACGGGCAACCGCGGGAATTTGGCGGATATACTCCATTGCCACGACAAAATCGACTTGCGTCAGTTCGAACGCGATCTCTAACCAGGCTCCAAGTTGCTCCGGCGAGACAACCTTCACAAGTTCCGGGGACACGCGAAGAAACTCCAGCGCGATGTTCGCATCGTGCTCGGCCAGCTCCAGGGCAGTTTTCAGTACCACCGAACGAACCAACGCTGGCTCAATCAGACCCAGCACCAGAGGGCTCTCCTTGAAAAACTTCAACCCGATCGCACCGGATGATTCGGCTAATGCAGTGCCCAGATCCAGCCAACCCACTGCGTCACAGAGCCGATCCCGCTGTTGCAAATCGGGGAACGATTCGATCGCGGCACAAGCAACTTTGGGCGAGACCTCTTGCAACTCATCGAGCAACAGCAAGACGCCTTCCATCTGATTCGGCTTTGCATTGGCCTCGAAGAGACGAGAGACCAAATGCTCGGCCGTCGCCGGCCCCAGCTCCTCCGTCAGTTTGGCGATCAATCGATTATAGGTATCCGACATGTCCGTTCTCGACCAGTCCTAGGAAATTTGCACGAAGTGTTGGATTGTAAAGGACGCTCGGGCGCTTGTAAACTATGGGGTGGCAAGAGCGAGCGGTTGGGACATGGTGTTCATAGTCCCTCTGCCTCCTAACAGATACGGAGAACCAATGGCTGAGCCCAGTCAACAAAATCTCGACAAAATGTGGAAGTATGTAAAGGGATTTGCGGAGAAGAGTGGAACGACCATGCATCCCACTCCCGCCGTCACTGAAGCCGTAGTCAAAGGCCTCGCCATGCACATGGACGAGCTGGGCAAGCCCCTCTGCCCGTGCAACTTCTACAAGGATAAGCACGCCGAAGCCAAACTCCGTCGCTGGATGTGCGCTTGCGATGAAATGCAGATCTACAAGTACTGCCACTGCCTGCTATTTGTCCGGGAAGATGGCCTGCCGATCACAGAATATCTCCCGGAAGGCCACGAAGGACGGGAGGTGTATGGCGTCGTCACGGACCCGACTCCGGAGAAAGGGCGAGCTCTGAAACATAAAGCTCCTGTCGCACCGACAGACGTTGACAACAGTCCATCTCCTATATCGTCTTCACCCGTCTTGTAAAGACGATGCCACTCTACGGACGATTCGTATGTCGAATGGTGATCGCACTCCTACTGGGAAGCTCATGGCTCAACCAGGCTCAGGCCGGCGAGCCCGGCAGCGCCATGGCACCGCAGCCTCCAGCTCTGAGTGAAAAAGAATTATTCCCTTACAAGCAGAAGGGACGAGGCACTCTGACCGGCCAGGTTTTTCTTGGTTCATCATCCGGGAAAGCCATTACACAAGCAGGTGCCGCGGTACATCTTATCCCCATTACCTCATACACACGTTATTGGTTTGACCACTCCGTTAGAGGCACAAGGTGTTTAGCAACAGGGAACCTTCCCTCCGCTGAAGGCACCACTACATCACGGCCTCTAACGGATTGCGCACACGAGGCGCTGCCTCAACTCCGGACAGAAAAACGGTTAGTGCCCTATCTCCGCATAACCAGAGCCAACCCCACCGGTCATTTCTGGTTTACCAAGATTCCCGCCGGGCGCTACTACATCGTCAGCCTAATCGAAGGAGGATCGGGAGCGCGTCAAGATGAGGAGCCCGGGGGATTAGCGTGGCTGGTGCTCGATCTCGAAGCGGGTGAGAAAGTCTCAAATCTCGTAGTGACCGACTGCAAAACCAACCAGTGCTGAGCCTCCCCACATATCTTTTTCTATCTTCCTCATTCACCAAGTGCCTTCTGACTCCCTGCACCTCCCTTTAGGGAAGTGGCCAAGACTGCCCTTTACTGCGCGCATCGAACGAGCACATTCTTATCGTGCGCGTTCTGCGAGCAAGAAGGGCACCTGGCCGCTTCCCTCCATCCTCATTGCCAGCCACTCACGTCATAACCCTTTTCAAGCAAACATCGCACTACCGCATCGCCGTATGGAGGATCCGGATCGAGCGGTCTATAGGCGCCGCCCACTGAACCAATGATGACTCCGAGTGTGGCTCCGACCGCTGCCCCAATCGTCACACCGGGCACACCACCGATGAGCCCACTCGACGCTCCTACCGCAGCGCCACTAATCAAACCCAGTGCTGCTCCAGCTGCCACGTTGCCGCTTCGATTGGGAGTACCCGGCTTCAACCCGGCCGCCTCAGCTTTCTGCTGACATGCGGCAACATCGAGCTTCGCCGCCTCTTGCCCCTGCAGCTGGAACTTTGCATTCGACCGCAACATCGGCTCCGGCCCCGCACAGCCCACGACACTCAAGAGAGAGACACCCAGAATAATTTGGTAGCCGGATACGCAACCCTTCTTCCACGCCCCCCTCCAGTCGCGGGATGAGCATTCCCTTTTCATCGTGGGATGGCTCGGTTGGGTTTCACTGCGCGCATCGACCGAGCACATTCTGATCGTGCGCGGTCTGCGAGCACGAAGACCGACCGAGCTGTCCCACAAACTCTTTATTGCCATCCCGTCACCTCATACCCCTTCTCTTGTAGGCATCGATTCACAAAATTCGTATAGGCCTGATTCACCTGAGACGATCCTGAGGCACGAAACAGACCCATGAGAAATCCCCAGACCGCTCCGCTCGCCGCGCCGATCATCGAACCCCTGCCGGCGGCGCCGTAAATGGCCCCTCCAACAGCGCCGCTTGCCGCGCCGACCCCAGCTCCCACTGCGGTGCCAGTCGCCACACGACCGGCATTCCCGCGACCTTCCTTCGCTCCTGCCTCTTCTGCTAATTGTCGACAGGCCTCAATATCCTGTGTCGCAACCTCTTTCCCCATAGACTGCAAATGCGCATTGGGATAGAGCACCGGTTGCGCCGTCGAACAAGCGGCGAGCAACAGCGATCCCCCAATAATCGGCGCCACACTGCGCATCATCGCTTGGCCGATTCCTTCTGTGGTCCAAGACTCAAGCGAGCCAGCACGAACTGCGCAGTAGCCCCTTTGACAAGGACACGTTTGCGTCGTCCGCTTGCACCGGAATGAATCTGTATTGACGAAGAGGGAACTGATAGTCGACGAGCTAGAAACCGAATCAATTCATCATTGGCCGCGCCATCGACCGGTGGAGCGGCTACACGAATCTTCAACGCATCACCGTGAATGCCCGCACATTCTGTAGTGGAAGCTTTCGGTTGGACGTGAATGGAGAGGACCGCTCCAGCTTTTGTGTCCTGCACCATCAGGCCATTCATCCGCGACGGGAAACTCCTGGACAGGTTTCCAAGGAATCAGAAAATGGCCTTCACCAACTCCACAATACTGCGCTGCATATCCGGATCATCGGTGATCGGGCGGGCAATCGCGACATCGCAGGCTCGATCGGTCGCCACGCCTTGTCGAATGAGTGTCCCGGCATAGATCAGCAATCTGGTGCTGACCCCCTCTTCTAGACCATGATTCTTGAGGTTCCGGATCTTTCCGCCGAGTTTCACCAAACCGGCAGCAAGGTCGCGGCTGACCCCCGCTTCCCGCTCGACCACGGTCGTTTCGATGTCCGGCGTCGGATAGTCGAACTCAATCGCCATGAAGCGCTGTTTCGTGCTTTGCTTCAAATCCTTCAGGACACTTTGATATCCGGGATTGTAGGAAATCACCAGAAGGAAATCGTCCGCCGCTTCAAGAATCTGACCTTTCTTTTCAATAGGCAGAAAGCGGCGATCGTCGCTCAAGGGATGGATGATAACCGTCGTGTCCTTACGCGCCTCGACAATTTCATCCAAATAGACGATCGCGCCATGCTTCACACCGAGTGTCAGTGGCCCATCGACCCAAACCGTCTCCTGGCCCTTGAGCAAATACCGACCCACTAAATCAGACGCGGTGAGATCCTCATGACAGGCCACTGTGATCAAGGGGCGGCCAAGCCGGTAGGCCATATGCTGGACAAATCGGGTCTTGCCGCACCCCGTTGGCCCCTTGAGCATGACCGGCATCTTACTGTTTGCCGCGATTGTAAACAAACCCACCTCACCGCGGACCTCCGCGTAGAATGGTTCCCGCTCAATCCGATAGTGCCCGACGTCGATTTCGCGTGACTGCTGCATCGATGTATCTCTCTGGTCTGTCACTTTATGGAGTGTATTATGAGTTTGGTGCAGCCACGATAAACGGAACCCATGCCGAAGATCAAGCGATCAGGCTGAAATGACCGAGTCCGGGTCGGGACTAGGCAGCTTTCACACTATCGAGAACTTCGCGCACTTTTTGCGCCAGTACGTGAGGTGAGAAGGGCTTGGGCAGGAACCCTGTCTCGCGGCTCACACTGCCTTGGTCGAATAGTGGATGGTCTGGGTACCCCGACATGTACAACACTTTGATTCCTGGCCGAACGGTCAGAATCTTCTCCGCAACTTCGGGCCCACTCATCTGCGGCATAACGACATCCGTCAATAACAGGTGGATCAACCCTACATATTTTGTGCTGGTGATGAGGGCTTCAATGCCATGACGTGCCTCCAGCACCGTATAGCCGTGGAGCCGCAATGTCTCGTGCACAAGACCACGGACCGCCGGCTCGTCCTCGATCAAGAGGATCGTTTCGCGGCCTCGAACCGGAACAATCGTGTCAGCCGCTCCTGTCGACCCTGGGATCTCTTGTTCGACCCGTGGGAAATAGATCCGGAACGTTGTACCCCGACCAGGAGCACTCTCCACGATGATACTTCCCCCGCTCTGCTTGACGATGCCATAAACGGTCGAGAGTCCCAGTCCCGTCCCTTTGCCTTTCTCCTTCGTCGTGAAGAACGGTTCGAACAGATGCGATCGGGTCTCGGCATCCATCCCTTGTCCGTTATCACGAACCGTCAGCAACACATACGACCCTGGGGCGACCCCCACCGCATCCAGGCGCACTTCTCCCCCGATCGTCACGTTCAGTGTTTCGATCGTCAGACGCCCTCCCTTGGGCATCGCATCACGCGCATTGACAACCAGGTTCATGATGACCTGCTCGATCTGTCCGGGATCCGCTTTGATCGCCCCAAGCGACGGATCGAGCTCGGCACTGAGTTCGACGATATCTTCACCGATAAGACGGCGTAACATGCCATCCATATTGGCAACGAGCGCATTGAGATCGAGAACTTTCGCGGCGATGAACTGACGACGGCTGAACGCCAGTAATTGACGGGTCAACCCGGAGGCGCGGTCCGCCGCCTTCTTGACCTCCCCCATGTCCTTCCGCATCTCATCAGTTGGCCCCAGACGATCAAGCAGCAGCTCGCTGTATCCACGAATGACTGTGAGGAGATTATTGAAGTCATGCGCCATGCCGCCGGCCAGTCGCCCTACCGCCTCCATTTTCTGCGCCTGCCGTAATTGCGCCTCAGTTTCACGTAACACCCCCTCCGTTCTGGCCCGCTCGCCGAATTGTCCGATCTTGAGGCTAATGTCCTCCACCATCTTCAACAGCTCGTCATCAGGTTGCCGCACCTGGCGGCTGAAGAATTCGATGACACCATCGATTTCACTTCCTACGCGAATCGGCCATCCAAACGCCCCGTGAAACCCAACTTGCTGAGCATGCGTTCCACGAGGAAAATTGGGATCGATGGTGACGTCTGTGATCCAGGTCGGCTTGCCACTGGCCCAAATGCGTCCAGGGAACCCCTCCTCGCGTGCAAACACACGGTGCCAGGTATCCTGAGTAAACGGATCGGCCTGCACTGACGGTGCCTTCCACTGATCAAAACAGCGCAGCACCCCAGTCGCTTTATCCACCCGCCAAATCACGCCTAGATCCCAGTCCAAACTCTCCCCGATTGCCTGGATGATTTTCGGAACAGCCTCTTCCATCGTCGTGGCTTCGGAGAGGACTCGGGTCACCGCATACTGAGAGGCGAGACGCCGTTCAGCGGCGCGGCGGTCGGTGATGTCCCTGATAAATGCGCTGAAGATGTAGGCATCCCCGATTTTTGCCGGTGACACCGCAAGCTCAACTGGAATCGCCCTGCCGTTCCTATGTTGGGCGATAATTTCAATCCGGCGGTTTAAAATCGGGCCGGTCCCTATTCGAAGAAATTCACGGATACCCTGTTCATGGGCCGGACGATCCTGTTCAGGAATAATGGTCTTTGAGAGGGCCCGTCCCAATGCTTCTTCTCGGGACCACCCAAATATCGCCGTCGCCTGCGCATTCCAATCGGTCACAATCCCCGTCGAATCGATGGTAATCACCCCGTCAAGCGCCGTATCGACGATGGCCCTATTCCGCTCCTGACTCTGAAGCAACGCTGCTTCAGCAGCTTTTGCCCAGGCACTTTCCTGTTGTGCTTGTCGATGTTCGGCACGCAAGCGTGCCGTAGCCCAGAACAACAACACCAGCATTGGTATCCAGACCGCTCCGCCTATAATCCCAACCTTCCACAAGAAAGCATGAATGGGCGCCAGGATTTCCTGTCGCTCCATTCGCACTAGGACCGACCATCCCAGCCCGGTAAATTCTCCAAATCCCCTGGTCTGGGCATAACCGGTCACCACCTGGACATGCCGCTGTAGATGCTCTTCCTCGATAAACCCTGGCACGCCGGTTTCACTCAGCAGGGCCGAAGGAAGTCCAAGTACTTTGAGATTGATGTCCCCCTTGTGCAGCAGATCTGAGTCGACAAACACCCTGCCCTGCTGTGTCAACATTTGGTATTCGACGCGCCCGCTTGCGCCAGGTCGAGCTTCAATTGAACGAATAGTCCTGGTAGTCACTTCCTCCAAAAACGGGATCCCCACCTGCAATGTCACCACGCCCAGGAATGTGCCTTGAGGGCTATGAATCGGAGCGGTAAACGTAATCGTATCGACTCCACTCACTCCGGTTTCTTGAACCGCAACATCTGTCACATTGAGTTGTCGGGTCGCACGTACTGCGGCAAACGATGCGGCACGGCCATAGTTGCGACCTATTAGGGATGTCTCCGTCGCCGCCACGACTGTACCCTGAACGTCCAGGACTGCTAGCGACAGATAGACCGGGGAATACTCCTTCTGCATCCACTTCAGGTACTCAGTCATATATTTTAGATCGGAAGTTCGCGACGAAAATGCTCGGGCTATCATGAGGACATCGCCTCGGCGTTCGAACAGCATCCGGTCGAGTTTCTGGGCCACTTCCACCGCAGCCAGTGTGAGCTCTCCTCCCGTCACTCCCACAAATCGTTGTTCGACGAACCGAATCAGGACGATACCGGCTAGGACTGCGAATGCGGTCATGACGACAAGGAGGTAGGGTAACCATCGATAGCGCCGAAGATCGAGGAATGATAAGGCCCTTGAGGTATTCATGATTTATGAGCCGGGGAGGCCACAAAGTTGGAAATCAGCATGGCGGGATGATAGGCCTGTTTCGATGCGCGCAATCCGGGAAGACCTGCATCATCCATCGTATTCACGTACTCGGCTCCCTCCGCTACGGCTGTCCTGCAAGTTTCGCGAAAGAGATACTGTGCCAAACCTGGAAGAGTCCGATCCGCCACCTCTAGGAGGACACAAAATGTCTGGCTCGTCAGCCAATAGCCGAAGGTATAGGCGCAGATCCGACCGTGAGTCCTCACGACCTTCCCCGTGACTCGAAGTTCCGACGCCTGCGACCAGATCACTTCGTGAGCAGGAACAGCATCAGCCAGCAACATCGCATCGAACGTTTCGAGCCCTTCCGCTTGCTTCTGCCGTGACCAATCCGCTAGCAGGGCACGACAGTGCTGACGGTCACCAATCTGGTAGGAGCCCACCTCAAACGACTGCTCTCGTTCGAATCGATTGCACAATGCGCGTTGAGATTTATACCGGTCGCCTGTTAAGGCCGCGAGGTCGGTCGCGCGATACAAATAGTCCGGTTCTTTGGGCGTTACACGATATCCCAACCGTTCTAACTCTGATGCCAAATGAGCTGGCACGTTTTCAACCCGGCTAACTGGAGAGTCACCGTTCCAACGTCTCAACTGATTCATTGCCTCAGACAGGGACGCCTCGATCGGGCCGGCCCCGATCGGAGGCAGTGGCATAAACCAGCCGTCCGGCGACTGTGCAAAAAGACAAAAGGCCTCCTGAAGCTCCATCCACCAATAGGCTAATAATCCATTCCACATATAGTGATAGACCGGCGAATAGGCCGCGAGCGACTGATCGCGGCACCATCCCGACACATCCAATGCCGCCACCATGCGTGGAAGATCGTCCAAGGTAAACCGGTGAAATGGCACAGACCCCCACTGACGAGCCGCAGCTTCGGTGAGGCGCGGGAGGGAGTTGAGCACAACCACGTCCTCTTGAAATCGTCCGATGAGACGAGGATGCGCGACGATTTGGTCATGGATGTCCGGTTGATCGAGCAAGGCCGTCACTCGATCGGCATGGCGCTGAATCTCCTCTGGAATTTCCTCTCGCATGAATGGGCATTTCGTATCCCACCCCAGCAATACCTGGTCGTGTGGCTTATCCCACATCAGTGCCAGTGGATAGAGCTGACAATCGAGCGGACGCAGCTCATAGATGCGACAGGTTGAGGTCGTGGCGTCGAATGCCGGACAGAGATATCCGTCTCCTTGGGGAGCGGGAACCAGGTTCACTTGTGATCCCAGCCGATTGGGAAAGGCCGTTCCCTTGATGCCCCCATCCAGTGCCCGGGTGATTTCGCTCTCGCTAAAATACGGACGGAGAGCGCTATCGGGATCTGGGAAACGACAGCAGACATCGCACTGGAGACAGGTGCGGCTCGGCACGAGTTGTGGCAACACCACTGCTCGTGTCACTGCAGCACCCACCGAATCATCATAGAGAGGGACATTGAAGGATTCCAATTAATATGCGCTTCATACTAACATCATTCAGAGGGGTGCCCAAAGGGATGTCACTTTTTCACCACTGCCCTCTCAGCACAGACCACAATATTTCCTATGCAGCCTCCCTATCATCGGACCTCGTTTTCGCTCCCGACATGGCGATTCACCTCGTGAAGAGGACGGAAAACTGTTGGCTACGTATCGTGAAGCCCTGCCGCCTCTTCCCTTGCCGCTCTCCTCGCCCCTTGTACGGGCCTAAAACCCGTGTTACAGTCCTTGCGCCTCGCATAAGAGGCACTCATTGACACGGATACTGCCCCTGTCTGACTTGGCTACCTCCGACCTCCTTCATCGTTGCGCAGTCATCCGTGACCAGCTGAGCCGAGCTGGGCTCTTTCCATCTCTGCCTGGACAGGCCCCGAATACCGGAATCGTCACCGCCACGACAACCTGGCGAATTGCCCCTACACCGTTCCCTCTGGCGAAAGATCAGTTGGATTTTTTCGACCAACTCGGACCACAACTCTTATCTTTTTATCGAGCCCTCAACCGCCTCTATATCGACAGCGTACGCGGACTCCAACCAGCCTGGATCGCAGGATACTTGGACCAAGGCAAACCGGACACGCTGCTCACGTACAGTCGGATGAAGCGGTTTCGTGACCAACTTCCCGCGGTCATCCGACCGGATATCATCCCCACCCAGGACGGCATGGTGATCACCGAACTCGACTCAGTCCCAGGGGGAATCGGGATGACCGCATGCCTCTCGGCGCTCTATGCCGAGAGGGAAACCGACAGCCTCTCACTCGTCGGAGGCCCCGAGGGCATGGTTCGAGGTTTTGCGGCCATGTTGAGGGGCCAGCTCGCCCAGCATACGGGATGCATCGCAATTCTGGTATCGGAAGAGGCCAGAGATTATCGGCCTGAAATGACCTGGCTCGCGGCCCGCCTCCGATCGATCGGTCTCGACGCATACTGCGTGGAACCTCGTCAGATTCAATTCACCGAAGAAGGCCTGCGGATTACCAGCAAGGACATAGACCAACCGATCGCCTTGATTTATCGGTTCTACGAGTTATTCGATCTCCTGAACATTCCAAAATCCGAACTCGTTCAATATGCAGTCAAGAAAGACTTAGTCGCGGTCACGCCTCCGTACAAACCGGCACTGGAAGAGAAGCTCGCCTTTGCCCTCCTCCATCATCCAGCCTTGCGACCGTTCTGGGAGCAGGTCTTGGGCCAGGAGGTCTTCCTGCATTTGACCACCATCATGCCCCGTACGTGGATCCTGGATCCCGCGCCGATTCCTCCGTCCGCCACAATTCCTGGTTTGATCATTGGTGGACGGGCCGTGATGAACTGGCATGATCTGGCTAAGGCAACCCAGAAAGAGCGGCATTTGGTCATCAAGCCATCGGGGTTCTCCGAACTCGCCTGGGGCAGCCGCGGCGTATCGGTTGGACACGATATGCCACTGGGAGAATGGACCGGTGCCCTCGACAAAGCCCTGGCTTCCTTTCCCCACACGCCCTACATCCTGCAAGAATTCCACAAGGGCCGCTTATATGACCTCGATTACTTCGATCCAGTCACCGAAGAGATGAACCGGATGTCGGGCCGTGCCAGACTCTCGCCCTATTATTTCGTGAGTGGCGAAAAGACCGAGCTGGCTGGTATCCTGGCTACCATCTGTCCGGCGGATAAGAAAGTACTCCACGGAATGAAAGACGCCGTCATGGTACCCTGTGCCATCGTCGAACCATGATCAATATTGAAGATGAATCTTGAATGAAGCGGCATCGTGTCGCCCGGACGATTAACCATATAGCATCCGGCATTTCCCATTCATTTTTATGACAATCACCCTCTATCACGTGGTCTGGTGTCCCGACTGTATGGAGGTCCGCAAGAAATTGGCGGACCTCCATATCGGATACGAGCCGGTCGTCGTGCCAGACTTTCGTCCGATGCGCAAAGTGGTGCAAGAAGTCTCAGGCCAATACTATGTTCCTGTCCTCAAGGATGGGGACATCGTGTTGACGGAAACCGAAGACATTCTCGATTATCTGGATAAGACGTATGGTCAGGAGCGGATTGCCGACAGCTAGCAGGCTGTGAAAACGCCATTTCCGCACAAGGAAAGAAGCAGCGTATGGCTGCGGTACGTGGAAGCCGCTGAGTGAAGTGAGAACGAGGCCGGCGGACTTTTTCAGGCTCCTGCTCATTGCCCCGACAGGTCTGCTGACCCATTCGACTCGACAGTAAAGGAGACGGCATGGAAGCATGGAGACGCATACTCGCCGATAGCATCGTGAAACCAAGAGATTTGGCGGATCGACTCGGCGTCGACGCGAAAGAAATCGAATCCATCGTGGGTGACTATCCGATGCGCATCACCCCCACGGTGATGTCGACGATGAAAGAACGGGGCGACGCCATTTGGAAACAGGTGGTCCCGGACATCGCGGAGATGGAGGACTTCGATGCGGAAGCCGATCCGCTCGAAGAAGACCTCATGAGTCCGGTTCCACACCTTGTCCATCGCTATCCGGATCGTGTCCTATTAATGGTGACCAACCAGTGCCCGATCTATTGTCGGTTTTGTACGAGAAAACGGCTGGTCGGGAAGCCGGGATTCCTCAAGAAAGGCGAACTCGACCAGGCCATCGCCTACTTACGCGAACATACCGAAGTGCGCGACGTCATTCTCTCAGGAGGTGACCCCCTGCTCCTGCCAGATCGGTTATTGGAACGGATCCTCAAGGCTCTACGTACCATCCCGCATCTGGAACTCATTCGCCTCGGTTCCCGTGTGCCCGGCACGCTCCCGGAACGAATCACCCAGGAACTCTGCGCAATCGTCAAGCGCTACCATCCTATTTATATGAATCTACACTTCAATCACCCGGACGAACTGACTCCGGCAGTCAAAGTAGCATGCGGGATGTTAGCCGATGCCGGCGTGCCGCTCGGCGCGCAGACCGTGCTGCTCAAAGGCGTCAATGATGATCCGGACATCATGAAACGATTGATGCATCAACTCCTGCTCGCTCGCGTCAAACCCTACTATCTGTACCAAGCGGACCTGACCAAGGGCACGAATCACTTCCGCACCACGGTGGAAACAGGGCTGAACATCATTAGGTCGTTGCAAGGCCACACAAGCGGAATGGCAGTCCCGCACTTCGTGATCGACGCGCCGGGCGGGGGCGGCAAGATTCCTTTACTCCCCGGCGACTACATGGTGCACATGGATGCCGAGGGGGTCCTCTTGAAGAACTACGAGAACAAGGCATTCCACTATCCGCAACCGCAACAGGGACCACCTGCGCGGGAACTGCCGATGGTCGGCGCAGGGCCTTCACTGGGATCGTGCAGTACGGGAGAGCACGACGACCTGTGAGCAGCCGAACCACGCAGGGCATTTTGCCCTACCAACAGATCAAGCAACTGATCACCAGCGGTGCCGTCCACACCGAAGTCCCGATTGAAGACCGGCAGATCCAGCCCGCCAGTCTCGATCTGCGTCTCGGACGAAAGGCCTATCGGTTGATCAGCAGCTTCCTGCCGGAGTTATCCGAGATCACGAGCCGACTCAACATCTTGGATTTCTACCAGTCAGACCTCGTGATGTACGAGATGGACCTGACCGAGGGGGCCATTCTCGAAAAAGGCCACGTCTATTTGGTACCGCTACTGGAACATGTGGCATTGCCCAAGACTATCCGGGCACGAACCAATCCCAAAAGCACGACCGGACGATTGGATGTTTTTACCCGCGTCGTGACAGATCTCAATACCGGGTTCGATGAAATCAGAGCCGGCTATTCCGGCCCCCTCTATCTGGAAATCGTCCCACGCTCATTCACGATCAAAGTAAAGACAGGCTACTCTCTCAATCAAATTCGCTTTGTGCGCGGCGATGCCACTGTGTCGGACCGATCCCTTCAAAGGCTCCACACACGAGAATCCCTGCTCTATCACAATCTTCCCACGAAGCATGCGCTGGATGCCTGCGATCTCCGAACAGATCGCGGCCTGTTTCTCCGCATCGATCTGAAAGGAGACGACAGAATCGGCTCGTCAATTATTGGCTATCGTGCGAAGAAGAATAGCCACGTCATCGATCTGTCAAAGATTGGCCATTATGCGGCACTCGATTTTTGGGAGCCGCTGTACCGGCACCGCCAAGACAGTCTCCTTCTGGAACCAGAGGAGTTTTACATTCTCGCGTCGAAAGAACGGATTCGCGTTCCCCCCGGCTACGCGTCCGAGATGGTCGCATTCGAAGCAGCCTGTGGCGAATTACGAACCCACTACGCCGGATTCTTCGATCCGGGATTTGGGTACGGTCGCG
>DATDFW010000173.1:0-12750 GCA_036522375.1 Nitrospiraceae bacterium | reverse complement strand
TTCCAAAACGGCATGCTGCCTATCGTGTTGAAGGCCGACGAGATTCTGGCAATGATGAATGACGTCCTTGCGACGCCGGGGTATCAACTGACGGTAGACCTCGGAAACCAGACGGTGACAGCCCAGGATGGCACCCGCTCTCGCTTCGAGATCGACCCCTTTAGAAAAGACTGTTTGTACCGGGGTCTCGACGCCATCGGATTGACATTGCAATACGAGCCAGCCATCGCCACATACGAAACTCGACGGAAAGCCGAGGCTCCCTGGTTATTCACAGATCTTCGCCTATAACGCGGGAAGCACTTGATGAAAAGGCTGTTTCTGGCGCTTGTGCTCGTGTGTTTCATCGCCGTGGGCTATCTACTCATTGCCTTTAACTACAGCTATTCCGACGGTAGCCGAGCCGGCTATATTCAGAAATTTTCCCACAAGGGCTGGATTTGCAAGACGTACGAGGGGGAGCTGGCCATGACCACGGTGCCGGGCGTCGCTCCGGTATTGTGGGCCTTTTCAATCTGGAATGACAAAGTGGCGTCACAACTGTCGCAGGCCATGGGAAAGCGATTGGTGCTGCACTACAAAGAATATCGCTACCTTCCTACGACCTGCTTCGGTGAGACTGCCTACTTCGTCGATCGCGTCGAGATTACTGAATAAACTCTCGACCCTCCCGACTCCAACCCAAACCCGGATTATGCCGGAACACCTATGCGAGCGTACGTGCAGTCCTTCGAGGAGGCCGGCTGATCTGATGCCGGCCGGACTCCCCCTGGCTCATCACATGATTTCAATCACCGAGGACTCAATGCCGATCCGCATTCATGCCAGTATGGACACACCAGACTTGGACGCCGTGGGCCCAATTGATGAAGACCGAGCCACCGCCCAGTCCGAAGTGCACCGCCCACGCCCCCGAGGGGTTTTCCCCAACCCTTGTCTCTGACCAATACACGGCCGACTTGACTGCCAAAAAAGGATGGCCCGGCGGAAGAGTCGGACCAGGAGGAGCAACAGATGGATCCACCAGACTGCGCAACTCTGGCAAGGATGGCAAACGCCATCCTTTCTGACCTCCAACGTTTTTCTCGGTGCAGATGCGACGGGCCTCGCTCCATCTGGCAATTGTCGTCTGCGGGGACTTTTCCCAGACCAAACCGGTTTCTTTATCTAACACCGCTTCGCTGTTGAAGGCAGGCAGAATGACGAACCGCTGCTCGGACGGTAAGGCTTTCCCAATGTTCTGGCTGACGTCCGGCAGATCGACGGGTGCCCCCTGTGCGCCCGCCAGCGCATCTGCTCCCCCGAGCAGCCCCCCAATCGCCAATGTGCCTATCGTGACGGTGAGAACCCTTCGTCTCGTCATCACGTTCTCCGTCCGTTGGTCTGTTGATGTGGCATCAACTCCTTGATTCTTAATCCGTGACACGACCCTCAGCCCTATGGGCGAGTGACAGACACCAGCACTTCTGATCTATTTGTGTGTTCGAGTTGAGGAAACATTGAATGAGAAGTATGGCTCCCTAATTCACCAAGCAGTTAGATCCATTTCTTTCGTATGAAAAATCCCAGCATGGCGATCGCGATCGCAGCCATCACACTGAGTACCAGCGGATAACCCCATTCCCACTTCAGCTCCGGCATGTGCTCGAAATTCATCCCATAGATACCGACAATGAAGGTCAGCGGCATGAAAATCGTCGTAATGATGGTCAAGACCTTCATCACAGCATTCAGACGATAGCTGATGCTCGACAGATAGATATCGAGACTAGCTGAGACCATTTCGCGAAGTGTCTCGATGGTGTCCACGATCTGAACCACGTGATCGTACACATCACGGATGAAAATCTTCGTCGATTCTTGTAAGAGCGGGCATTCCGACCGGGAGAGACTGTTCGTCGCTTCACGGAGTGGCCATACCGACCGCCGCAGAAAGAGCAATTGCCGCTTAAGGGCGTGAATCTGGTGCAGCGTATCAGGCTTCGGATCGCTGACCACCAGATCTTGCAGTGCCTCGATCTTCTCGCCTAACACCTCCACCACTGTGAAGTATTGATCGACAATCGAGTCGACCAGTGCATAGAGCAAGTAATCGGCCCCGAATTGCCGCAAGCGTCCTTTACCCCCACGAAGACGATCCCGCACTGGTGTGAAGACATCGGTCCCGTTTTCCTGAAACGACAACACAAAGTTCCGTCCAAGGACCAGGCTTACCTGTTCGACGACGATATCCTGTCGATCGGTGACCGAGAGCATCTTCATGACGAGGAACAAATAGGTGTCATAGTCGTCGAGTTTCGGCCGCTGGTCGGTGTTGGCAATGTCTTCGAGGAGCAAGGGGTGAAGCTGGAACAGTTTCCCGAATGATTCCAGAATGTCCATATTGTGAACGCCCCCGACATCCACCCAGCTAATGGACCCATCGGTCGGCAGTGCAAGGTCATCGAACGACAAGTCCCGGCGTTCGTTGCAACTGGCGCCAGTGTAGTTGAAGGCCGCGATGGTCACCTTGTCCGTTTTCTTCTCGCCGATATGGACAAGGGTACCGGGGGGAAGCCCCGTCTTTTTGGATCGTTTCTGTACGAGCTTCATCGGTCGTGACCTCACTGGACCCCCTGCTTGTACGCAGGTTCTCTGCGATGGTCAAGAGGACCTTTGGCGCCAGTCGGCGGCGGCTGTCTTTCCGCTTTGCCGATGCGGTAAGACCTGCTACTCTTCTTCCACTCCACGAGGCATATACCATGGAACGGGAACTGCGCCTGTTGGTCGATACGATCCGGAAAGCCGGGGTAAAGGTAGCTGAATTAGTCAGGGACGGATTCGAAGTCCAGACGAAGCCAGACCGTTCGCCGGTCACCACCGTAGATCACGAGGTCAACAGCCTATTGCATGCGATGCAGCGCCGGGAGTTTCCAGAAGATGGGTGGCTCTCGGAAGAATCCCCCGACGATCCTGCCCGACTCACCCGTGCTCGCGTGTGGATTGTCGATCCCATCGACGGTACGAAGGCCCTGATGAATCGAGTGCCGGAATTCTGCATTTCTGCCGCCTTGGTCGAACGAGGCCAGCCAGTCGTCGCGGCAATCCTCAATCCCTCGACCGACGAACTCTTCACTGCCATGCGCGGAGGCGGACTGTTCTTGAACGGCGCACGCGTCACCCTTTCGTCCCCTCATGCTTTCGATCCTGCCATCATGGTCAACGCGTGGGAGCTTCGGATCGAACGATGGTCGAGCCTCGCCGAGACCACTCCGTGTCGCCCCATGTACTCTATCGCCAATGCACTGGCTCTGGTCGCAGCCGGTCGTGTCCAGGCTGCCCTCACCATCGAACCGGAGAACGAATGGGATCTCGCAGCCGGAGTCCTGCTCATGGAGGAGGGCGGGGGCACGATCAGCGACTGGGCCGGGAAGGCCTTCGTCTTCAATCAACCGACACCAACGTTTCGTGGCGTCATCGCCGTGGCCGCGACAGCCGGCAAGGATCTGCGAGCTAAGCTCCAGGCCCATGCTGAACATGCCTTCTCGCATCCTCAACGAAAGTGAGTTGATCCATGACCATCACACTGTTGGGAACCGGTCTGTTGGGTCGAGCCATTGCCGGACGGCTTCAGTCGGTGGGCCATACCGTCACGGTCTATAACCGAACCACGACAAAGGCACTTCCCCTCCAGACCTGCGGCATCACCGTCCTCACGCGACCGGAGCAGGCCATAGACCATTCCGACTGTGTGGTTCTCATGCTGGCCGATGCGGCTGCGATCCAAGCCGTCCTGCTGACACCGGCCTCGTTGGCGGTCCTCCGCGGTAAAACCGTGATCCAGATGGGAACTATCGCGCATGAAGAGAGTCGGGCTCTGCAGACCGAGATCGAACGAGTCGGCGGATCCTATTGCGAGGCGCCGGTGCTGGGAAGCATTGCCGAAGCACAAGCCGGGACACTCTTGGTGATGGTTGGTGGGACTGAGGAACAGTTTGTTCATTGGGGTCCGCTGTTTCGTTCGCTGAGTCGGGAGCCGCGGCTGATCGGTCCCGTCGGGAAAGCCGCCTCCCTGAAGCTCTCACTCAATCAATTAATTGCCGCAGAAATATCGGCGTTTGCCCTGAGTCTTGGAATGGTTCAGCGGGCGGGTGTTCCCGTAGATACCTTTATGGCAATCCTGAAAGAGAGCCCCTTGTTCGCCCAGGCGTTCGAGAAGAAATTACCGCGACTTCTGACGCGGGACTATCAGCATCCCAATTTTTCCACACGCCATCTCCTAAAAGACATGGAACTCTTCCTTCGGGAAGCCTCAAGTTACGCACTGACGACGAATAGTCTGGATGGGATCAGGCCAGTACTGGAACAAACTATTGCGCAGGGGCTTGGCGATTCCGATTATTCTGCCATCTTCGAGGTTGTCAACCCCGTTCAATAGCTCTCACCGCCCCCACTGTGTTGCCGACTTCCCGCATGCGACGATGGGTCCGAGAAGAGTGTGCCCCTTTTTGATATTCATTGTGAACGGCGAAAATACTTTTATACTGAATATTGTGGCGGCCATTCAGTAACCCACTCAATGTGTCTCCTCCATGACCCAGACAATAGGATCAATGCAGAAGTCGGTCCAAAGAACCATCGAACCACGTGCCTACGATCCCTTGATTCACGAAGGATTCATCCGCCAGGCGGATCTCGTAAAGGCAATTCAAGAATCCCTGCAGGGATTAACCGACCTAGAAAGCCTCCTGATCGAAAAGTACCGAATCCCGAAAGCGGCGCTCGGCAAAACACTGAGCGCGTTCTTCGACTGCCCGTATATTCCATACGACAAACGGACCCTGGCCGATCCTCAACTCCTCAACAATCTCAGTCACGATTACCTTCGTAGGCACCACTGGCTCCCGCTGAAGCGGCAGGGTGACATGCTGGATGTCCTGATCGATAACCCCCATGATCTCGACAGAGGTCATGACATCCAGCGCGCTTTCCCCGGTCTGACGATCCGGTATGCCTTGGGCCTGCGATGTGACATTGAACGGTTCCTCAGCGTCACGATCGGAGAAACCGACAGTGGGTCCATTGCCGACACTTTGGGCGAGCTGGTCAACGATGCTCACCACGAGCAGGCTCTCGACCACGACTCTGACGGCATTGACGAAAACGATTCCGCGATCGTACGGCTCGCGAATCAGATCATTGTCGAAGCCTATCGGCAAGAGGCGTCCGACGTCCATATCGAACCGTACTCGGATCGCAAGGAAACAGCCATTCGTTTTCGCGTGGATGGTACCTGTTCCACCTATATGCGGATTCCCGCGATCTATCGCCGAGCGTTGGTGTCCCGTATCAAGATCATGTCAAGTTTAGATATTTCAGAACGCAGGAAACCTCAGGACGGAAAGATCCGCTTCAAGCTGAATCAGGACAGAGAAATCGAGCTGCGCGTGGCGACATTGCCAACCGCCGGTAATAATGAAGACATCGTTATGCGGTTACTCACGGCGAAGGAGCCCCTCCCGCTCGTTTCCATGGAGTTTGCTCCAGCCACGCTCGCGACACTCCTCGAAATCACGGAGAAACCTCACGGCATCATCTTATGCGTGGGCCCCACCGGATCCGGAAAAACGACGACACTGCATGCCCTGCTGCACCATCTCAACACGGACGAACGGAAAATCTGGACGGCGGAAGACCCCATTGAGATCACCCAGGAAGGCCTCCGGCAGGTGCAGGTCCATCCCAGAATCGGCTTTACTTTTGCCTCCGCCCTGCGATCGTTCTTACGGGCCGACCCGGATGTCATCATGATCGGTGAGATGCGGGACAAAGAGACCGCCGATGTAGCAATCGAGGCCTCGCTGACCGGCCACCTGGTCTTCAGCACATTGCATACGAATGGAGCCGTCGAGAGTGTCATTCGCCTCCTCGACCTAGGATGCGACTCTTTCAACTTCGCCGATGCCATGCAAGGGGTGCTCGCACAACGCCTTTGCAAGCGGATCTGCATCAATTGTAAAGAGCCTTACCATCCAACGGCGCAAGAGTTCGATAGACTCGTACATGGGTACGGTCAACACGCGTGGAACGTGCTCGGACTGGGGCATCGCGAAGACTTCCAGCTCTATCGAGGGCGTGGCTGTCAAGCCTGCAAGCAGACAGGCCTCAAAGGTCGGATCGCCTTGCACGAACTCCTCCGCGGATCGGATGAATTGCGAAGTCTGATCCAGCACCGCGCGAAAACAACGGAGATGCAGAGCCTGGCTGTGAAGGAAGGAATGGTGACACTCGTTCAGGATGGAATTCTGAAAGTGCTCGCCGGCCTGATCACCTATGAACAAGTCCGGGCCGTCGCCATGAAATAGCTGCTCCAATCTCGTTGCAGTCGTCTGTGTTCAGTTTGTCGATTCCAGTATCTTGACAAAATTCTTCAATCGTTCCTCCTGTTCAGGGCGCATCTTAATATACTCCACGCCGAACCTCCCGGCAGAAGACCAACGAACCGCGGCCAGATCAACCTGGACCGGCTCCTCTCGCTCCCGGAGTTGCATCGTTAATTGTACATATACTGCCACATCGGCGACGGTTTCCGACGTGATGGCGCAACCTTCCGCAGACACATTTAAGATCGTCCCTCCATGGGAAATCTGGTCTTCTTTAAACGACACAGGAAGTTGCACCGCAAAACGGGTATGCTTACGTCCTTCCATGGCCCCCCTTACCGATCATCGGCGATGATGTGAGCGGCACCTCACGGTGCCGATGGAGTGTCCTTATGGTCCTTGGGCGCAGCCTTTTTACTGAGATGAAATGTTCCACCCTTTTGTGTAGGTGCATTGTCGGCTCCGATGCGGCTGTACCACCAGCATCCTTCCCCTTTTGAAAAATCTTGCGAGAAATCAACCCTAAATCCACCGTCTCGGTCATTCCCTTTCTGAAACCACATGCCACGCCAGGTATGGCCAGTGAGCGTGTGTGTCTCGAATCGTCCGTCCTTCCAATTATAATGACCATTGCCCTGGTTATCGAGGGTCAGCCGACCGACGGCGCCATCTATAGCACCATCTACATACTCCCACTCACCGGCTAGGATCTGGCGGTCATCGGTCTGATATGCCGTCGATGAAGGAGGCGATGGCATGCAAGCAGTCTGAGGAACCACCGGCTTGACGCAGGCTGTTGCGAAGAATGCGCCGGCGAGAAGGAGAGAGGCATCGATGTGTCGTAGGAGCATGTTGGCCTTATCAGTCATATCGCTTTGTTCTACTTACCATTTGGTGAACAGGTAGACAAGCGCCAACCCGAAGAATCGGACCGCATAGGAAATTTGAGATTAGCTCCTAACCAAGTCGTGCAAGCCGCCGACAGGCGTCGTCGATATCGGCATCGATTTTTGCATAACTGAATCGACTGAAGTGCTCCCCGTCAGTCCCGGAAAAGAAAGCTTCACCCGGCACACCGGCCAGGCCGATCTTCTCAAGGAGAAACATTGCCCGCTCTTTCCCCGATGTGCCAGGCAAGCGCGACGTATCGGCCAATACATAGTACGCGCCCTGCGGAACCGACGGCATCAGACCGGCCTGAGCCAGAGCTTGGCAGAACCGATCGCGTTTTCGTTGATAGTCGCGTGCCAGATCCTGGTAAAACGAGTCTGGAAGTTCCTGGATGCCTACTGCCACCCCCGCCTGCAAGGGCGTCGGGGCACAGACATAGAGTAGGTCATTCATCGCTCCAATCGCCTGTGCCCACCGCGCAGCTGCGACGCTGTACCCAATACGCCAGCCGGTGATGCTGAAGGTTTTTGAGTACCCGCCGATAGTAATCGTACGGTCAGCCATGCCCGGCAGGGTTGCGAGACTCACATGTGTACGACCGTCATACAGAAAGTATTCGTATATTTCGTCAGTGAGCACGAACAAATCGTGTTGTTGTGCGATCGCCGCAACCGTCTCCAATTCTTGCCGGCTGAACACTTTCCCTGATGGATTGCCCGGCGAATTCACGATGATCGCCTTGGTTCTGGGTGTGATCGCGCGCTCGACATCGACGGCGTGAATGGTCCAATCGGGGGCCTGCATCTTCACCATGACCGGAACCGCTTCAACCGCCAGCAGGGCGCTGATGTGATATTGGTAGTAGGGTTCGAAGAGGATGACTTCATCGCCGGGATTGAACAGTGCCAGGCAGGCACAATGAAAGGACCCCGTGGCACCCGCGCTGACGGTAATGTCCGTTTCTGGGTCAGCCATGATGCCGTTGTACTGCGCTAGCTTCTTGGCGATCGACTGACGCAATTCTGGCAATCCGTCGAATCGCGAATAGATATTCTTCCCGTGCTCCATCGCCTGCGCTGCGGCTTGAAGCACAACTGGCGGAACCGGCGTGTCGCAGACCCCTTGTGCCATGTTCAGGCCCTTTGCCTGGACACAGGCTTGGGTCATCGCTCGGATCTGCGAATGGGCGAATGTGGCCATTCGTTGGTTGATATTCCGTTTCATTGTCGCCCCTCTCCTTAATCGAGAAGCCTCTCTTTTCGCAGAGCCGTTCCACATAGGTCAAGCCCTCATTCTACGCAGATCGAGAGAAAGAACGGTTAGGCTACGATAGCGGATTACGATGTATTCGATACATACATCAATCAATTGGCTATACTGCTATGAGGATACTGTTGGTCCCTCTTCCGAGCTAGGTCTCTTGGGGAAAGCGGGTTGACAATTTGTTCGGTACATTCATATGGTCGATGGATGAGTACGGGCAATTGAGAGGAAGGACCTGATCCCATGGCCATGGAGCATCCCAAATTCAACAGAACTTCACGCTCTGACCACGAGACGGCAATGGCCGAACGTCGGGGCCGCCGCCTCAGGCTGAATTGCCGTCTTTTCTTTTTTGGCGATGATGACTTCGAGGGTGAGGCGACAGTCCTCGATCTCTCCACGGGAGGCTGTCAAGCAACGTCCCTGACAGCGGTGCAGGTTGGCATGAGGCTCCGCCTGTCCCTGTTCCTTCAAGACCAAGAATGGCCTTTGCGCATCGACGAAGCCCTGGTTCGGTGGATCAATGGCACAACGTTCGGTCTGGAATTTACGAGGATCAGGTCGGCCCAACGTGAGCGAGTACGAGATATGATTATGAAGGCCAAGCTCTAAAAATCCTTTCGCTAGCCTACCGCTCCAGTTGTCCCGCGCTTCTCTCTATCGCGTAAAAATGACGTCTCATGTGAGCTGTCACTCTGCACTGCGATCCAGTCATCGCCTAAGGACATCCGACATCGGATATCCTGAATCTCACAGTCGCGACGGCGCCGTAAATTAATGGAAAAACCCGAGATATCTGGCTTGCGGTGAGGGCAGGAACGTGGATCGGATTGGCGCGGGCTCACTTCTTCTCATTCTTCGGAGAAGATTTCGGGTGGGAATGGAACAGCTCATAATATCGCAGCACCTTTTTCACGTAGGAACGAGTTTCTCGAATGCGTGGAACTTTATGACCTTTGACCCGATGGACCCCGGCATTATAGGCGGCCAAGGCCAATGGAAGATCGCCCTGATATAGATTCAGCAGATGCCGTAGCTGTTTGGCGCCTCCGCGAATATTCTGGATGGAATCGTAGGAGTCGCTCACACGCACCCTGGCCGCGGTCGCCGGCGTCAACTGCATCAAACCGACCGCACCTTTGTGAGATACGGCATGTTGACGAAAATCAGATTCGGTCTTGATGACAGCCCGCAGCAGGGCGGGATCAAGACGATATTTGTTGGCGTACCAGGTGATGGCCCGATGGATCTCCTCCTTGGAATATTGAGGATGGACGCCGTCGTAGTCCGGTCTCGTTGGTGTGGGAGCAGCGGCAAGCAGCAGGCACGGCAGAATCAGCACACAGGCTGTGCGCAGCAGGCATGAACAGAGGAATCCACTCCTTGTGTTGTTGGCCATAGTGGGCGATTACATGCTTGTGCACAAGACAACCTTCATGCTGGCCAAAAAAGATCTCAAGATCCGTGCCTGGGAGAGTCTCCACTAACGTGCGGCTGGAATAGGGAAAAAGGACCGCGATGCTCCATAACGCATTGTGCCATGTGTGCACAAAGTGGACGTTTGGGAACGGTTGGCTTTCCCACGGAATAGCCGCGCGAGACACGCGAGACTGGCGAGAAAAGCGGGACGGGTGAGATGGTCTGAAAGCTGAGTCGTTGGAACTTCGAACTACGAGTCGCGCTTGTCGCGCACGTCTTGCTTGTCTCGCTCACGCTACACGCGCTAGAGGAGGTCGCCGATCAGCTTCACCGCCTCTTCGGGCGATGTCACGGCGTGGACCAGATGCGGCGCGAGATGCTTAAATAAACCAACTCCCGCTGTATTGGCTCCCAACAGAATTACGGTCTTCTTTGCTTTCAGCGCCAGTGCAACTTCTGAAACCGTTCCGGTGCCGCCGAGCCCGCAGGCCACAATCACGTCACTGGACATCACGTTTACATTGTTGCGAGCCTGGCCCAGGTCCGTCATGATCGCCACATCTACAAACCGGGATACCTGTGCCTTGTTATCCGGCAAAATTCCAATCGTCAAGCTGCCGGGCACAGACTTCGCCCCCTCGCTGGCCGCATCCATCACACCACTCGCACGCCCTCCTGTTAACACCACCCATCCCTGACGTGCAATGAGTTCTCCTAAGCTTTTGGCGTCTGCCAATTCTCGAACACCGGCCTTGGCCGGACCCATGACACCTATCACGGGTTTTCTGCTCGATTGTCGGATCGGACGTTTCACGGACCGCACCTCACGGAACCATAGAATAGGCGTAGGTAGCTGGGATCAGAAATATACACCGAGGGCGGGGGACTTGTCGCGCGACACATTGCGAATTATCCGAACGAGAGAATAGCACGCCCGCTTACGTTAGTGGTTTCCCCATAACTCTTCCAACCGCTTGGCGCGACCGCAATTGTATTTGTAGAATTTGTAGCGGACGGGGTTCTTCTTGTAAAAATCCTGGTGATATTCTTCGGCTGGATAGAACTGCGAGGCCATGACAATTTGGGTGACGATCGGCTCAGTAAATCGTTTCGATTGCTCGATCGCCTGTTTGGAGATGTCCGACTCACGTTTCTCTTCATCGGTCTGAAAGAAAATGGCCGAGCGATACTGGCTGCCGTGATCACAGAACTGTGCATTCGGTGTGATCGGATCGACATTGTGCCAAAAGGCATCCAGTAACTTTTGGTAGCTCACTCTGGCTGGGTCATAGACCACTTCGACCGATTCTGCATGCCCGGTTCGTCCTGCGGACACCTCTTCATAGCTCGGATTGGCAACCGTGCCCCCCATATAACCAGAGGTCGCAGACAGCACTCCCTCAACCTTTTCGAAGGCTTCTTCCATGCACCAGAAACAGCCCCCCGCGAAGTAGGCTTTGCTGAGATTTGATGACGCGGTAGCCTGACTGGTTGTCTGGACGTTCCAAGCTCCGATGAGGAAAATGGCCACAGTAAGAATGGATCGAGCCGTGTGTCTTCTCATGATAAGGTCCTCCTCACAGACTTAGTCCAATCGAGTTGTGAAGCCTTACACTTATTACGCGCATGGCTTGGATTCGGATGTTCCTGTAGGATCGAGACCCTATGCGGACATTCCCGCTCTTCTCGCGTGATTTCTACTTGTCGCCGTGGTCGGGCGTGGCTACCCTGATTGATTTCAAAGGCGACCCCCCGGTGGTGATGGCCAAAGACCGACTCTCCGGCATCCCTCTCCCTAGCACTTCACATTCGAGAAGCAGTCGGAATGAAGTCGGCATGGGCCCATGCTTTCTTGAAGCGATCCTCGGCCTCAGCCGCCTGATCGTCCTTCCGTTGGGCCCGGAGGCTCTGGATCAAACCGATGAGCGCCCACCCGTTGTCCGGATAGTGCAGAAGGTCCGCACGATAGACCGCTTCCGCCTCGGACGCGCGATCGGCCAGCAAGAGTACAGCCCCGAGATGATGCCGCACTGATAATGGCCAGAGCGGCGGTTCCGAGAATGGGAGTGCCTCTTCCATTTTGATCGCCTCCTCCAGTAGCCGGATCGCGTCATCATAGTGCTGACGGCGCGCAGTGAGTTCTGCTGCCAAAATCCGCTCAGCAATCTTGAGTAGCGCCCGCTCATTTTTTTCTTCCATCGTGCGATTCCGTCGGATCTGCTTCGTGAGTCCGGCAAGAGCTACGTGTTCACCTTCAGCCCCAGAAAGCCGACCGGTCGCGACAAGCGCGAGCCCTCGCCCCATTCGCCACATCCCTTCCATCAATCGCAACCCCTTGGGCGGCGGGGGCTCTCGAAGCAACTCTTCCCATCGACCGAATCGAATCATCGAAAAGATTGGTGTCGGGAGGTAACGTTCCTTCCAACGGTCCTTGCTGGCTTCCGCCATTGTGATCGTCGCCGTCAAGTCGCGCGCAGCTTTCATCGCTTCGACGTTGCGCCCCTCCATCGCCAAGGAAGCCCAAAGAAAATGGAGATTGTGCGTATAATATCCATCTGCATACTCGCCGCCTTGGTTTCGACTGTTCAAGTATTGTTGATCGACATAGGCTGCCTGTTGATTTCGTTCCACCGCTTCGTGGTACTTCCCAAGCCGTATATAAATGTGCGCGGGCATATGAACAAGATGACCGGCCCCCGGCATCAGGCCTGGTAGTCGCTCGGCACAGGGTAAGGCTCGTTCCGGTTGCGATGACGCCTCGACCGCGTGCAGGTAGTAGTGGCAGGCCCCTGGGTGATCGGGGTTCTGGGCGAGC
>DATDFW010000172.1:0-3371 GCA_036522375.1 Nitrospiraceae bacterium | reverse complement strand
GCCTTGCCCTTGGCTTTCCTGTTACGTTGTGCCACAGCGGTCCGCATTTTTGCCGCATAGAATTCCGGAAAGGTCGTAAACAGATACCGGTGATAACGTGCTTGCCCCCACCCACACAAGGCCCCTACCACGAGGAGGATTGAGCTGCTGAGAAATGTCACCCAGCTATAGGTATGGCTAAACAACAGTTGATACGCGAGCGACCCCACCCCACCAATCAGGCAAATCAATCCGATCGTGCCGGAGGGGAGAAGGATATGCGAACGGACGTAAAAGCGAGCTTGCTCCTCAATCTTCTCCGGTCGCAATACTGTTACTAGTTTTGGCATCGACGCATTCTCCCACCAGATACGCTGCCAGCCCTGTATTTCTCGCCAAGAGAAGGCAGCAAGAGGAGGGCATCATAGCATCCTTCCAGCCCTTGTTACATTGACAAGAAAATAGATCACTGAGTGTCCGCGCTGAGTCTGATGACGAGAATTCAAAGGTCTTAGTTTTCGGCTTACTCAATGAACTGGAATCACCGGAGACACACACCATCTGCATGAAGTTCCTTGAAAAAACAGGCGACAGAGAGCGAGCACAATGCCAACTCTCACCGCCAGTGTCCACAAGAGTTGTGCATGGTTTGTGGATAACCATGTGGATGAACAACTAATTTGATGCCCTATCACAGCACCTCACACCTTGCCTAATCAGTAGGCAACACAATCCATGTAATTCCGCCAAGATGTCCTCTCTTGGCGGAAACTCATTTGGAAGGTGAGTGCGATTTCCACGAGGCTGGGAGGATTCTTTACGCTCCACGTGCAGAAGTGTGCAGCTTGTGGTTGGCCTGAGCTAAGCAAATATGTGATGCGGTCCGTTGCGACAGCGCGTAGCCGCGTTTGTAGGCAGGCAGGCAAATCCGCAAAGAGCTGGCGTCTACGGCACGACCATGTGAGGACTGAACGACGAGATTTCGAACCGACAGCCTTATCGCAGCCGCGAACCGCAAGGATGCCATGATGATGACTGTGGACTAGAGCGGCAGGATGTCACTAATAGCCGATCGTTCGACACGCCCGATACTGCCCCATTGCTCCGCCATCGGAATCAATGCATGAATCCTCGTCTCGACGGTTCCCAGTCTCTCCGCCAATGTTGATGTTTTTCGGTAAGCCGCAACCATGAGAAAAGATCGCACCCCTTGTAAAAACATCGTGATCATTGTGGCCTGCACACGGCTTGCCAAATCATAGAGGGCCTCGACCTGCTCAATGACAGGATCGAGCTGAGACGCCGTGACAAAATCCGGGGACCCGTGCGTACGTAAATTTGCAAGAAGGGAACTGATGATCGGAACCCGTCGACGGACCTCTTGAAGGAATTCTTCGTCGAGTCGGTCAAGATCGGCTAAAATGCGCCCGACCCCGGCAACATCAAGATGATCGGCTTCCCGCTCGGCTCGCTGGATCACCGCCTCCAATACATCTCGGGTCGGCTGCATCGACCGGGCGCGAGCCTGCTGCAGGTCACGAAGAGCATGAATGAGGGTGCCGCTGTTGCTCACAGTCAGCGGAGTCTGCAACCGGGGAGCCGCAGGCGCATCGGGCTCGATTGCCTGAGGAGCCTCCACGGACTCTGATACCACTTCCAGCGGAACGTCCTCCTGTCCGTTACGTTCATCCTCTTGGTCACCCGCTAGTCGACGCACAGCCAGACTGATCCGATCCAACCCCTCCTGAAGCGATTGGAGCGCTGCCGTCATTGCACGTGGCTCTTGTTGCCCCACATCGTGGAGAATCGGAAGCAGATTCGAGGCCATCTGTTCAATAGCCCGAAGCTGTACCGTCGATGCAGATTTGGCAAGATTCGTAATGCCCTGCAAGAGAATTCCGTAGAGCTTTGGACGCAGTGCACTGTTGGTCCCTTCAGCAAGCTGTTTTACCGCCGTCTGGATTTGTGCCAACCATTCGTGTGCCTCGAGCGCGAATAACCCGATCACTTCTTTCTCAAAACTGGCATCCGCGAGATCCTGCGCAGGAGGACGATCTATCCATCGATGCTCAATCGATAACGGGGCAGTCCTGTCTTCCGGCAGAGAAGTCCTGGACTCGACGGCCCCTTGTATCGCACTCGCGAGAGCATCCAAGCCTTCCAGGAGTGCCGTAAACTGATCGGAAGCTGAGGGGACGGCATCAGATGCCTTGGCGGGTATCTCGTCGACTGGAAATGAGACGCGTGCGACGTCAGGCGGCTGCAGTGTTTCGATGATTGACACGAGCGGGGTAACACTCAGATCGACTTGTCGTCCCTCTTGGCCATAGGCAAGATCGCCCTCAATCCACAGCACCGGACGGAGCGGATAGCGCGTATTGATGCACTTGACAGACCCGACTTCTCCAGTGCTCAATCTCACCGAAGTACCCAGCGGATAGGCCGACAGCTGTTCGACCAAGGCTTTGACGATCTCGCGAGGAAACGCCGTCCGCTCCGCTACGATCAATTCTCGTACCGCTTCGTGCGGAAAGAATCGGCGACGGTACCCGCGCGGGCTTACCAGTGCATCAAAGATATCCACCACGCCTATGATTTGGGCAAACTCACCGATCTGCCGCCCTTTCAACTTGTTCGGATACCCCTGCCCATTCCACCGCTCATGGGCCTGCCTCACCACCTGGGCCAGCCAGTCATACTTCGAACCAGCCTTTCGGATCGCTTGATAGCCGAGTTCTGGATGTTGTTCGATGAGGGTGCGTTCATCCTGGGTCAACCGACCCGATTTCGTGATCAGCGACTGTGGCACAGCAAAGAGCCCAATGTCGTGCAGGAGCCCCGCGAACGTAAGCCGTTCCAGCTCCTTCCCATGATATCCCAGCCCTGCTCCGACCTTCGTCGCCAGAATCCCGACGTTCACGAGATTTGTAATCAGCGGAGGGCCTGTGGGTCCGCTCATAGCCAACACGAGCAATTCGTCGCTTCTCTTGATGGCTTGTATAATTTCCATCGCCAAGACCGATACTGCCTCCAAGTTGAGCTCATCCTGCCGCTGTATGGCAAGAGCCACGCTCGTCAATTGTTCCTGCGCCGTGCGATACCAATCTGTCGAGCTGTACTCGTTCATGATCTGTGACCGTCCTCACTACATCTGCAACAATACGTCATGCGGCTTGTGCTGCTCGCTGTGCAAGTTGATCGTCAATCTCTGAAACCTTTTCGATCGCTCCAGCAAAGAGACATCGATCGCATAGCGCATTGATGAGCCGTCCGATCCCCTTGCTCTGTTCATAAATGACTGCGATCGCCTCTTTCGTGAATACGTCTGTCCGATGGGTTGCCGCTTCCATACGTGTCGTAATATACGATGTCGTCTCCTCTGCCGTGAAGGG
>DATDFW010000171.1:0-4448 GCA_036522375.1 Nitrospiraceae bacterium | reverse complement strand
TGGTAAGCGTGTAATTATGCGAGGGTTTTACGGCCCACGGAGAGGTGCGAGAGTGGCCGAATCGGGCAGTCTCGAAAACTGCTGTCCTGGCAACGGGACCGTGGGTTCGATCCCCACCCTCTCCGCCAAACCAAGCGTGCTTCATCCGCTGGCCTGAGCACTCAACCTTAACCTCGACCTCAGCCTACTCTGTTTCACTTTTCATCTGCGCCTTTTCCAGTAACGCTCGCCTCAGCTCGACGAGCGCCAGAGTATCTCGCGCGCAGTATCGCAGCAGGGCTTCTTCAATCGCCGCCCGTTCGACCCAATCAGTTTCGACGAAGACCATACGGTAGTACTGACTGGCCGCATGCCCTCCCTCTTTAATCGCCAAATCATCATAGGCCAGTGAGGGGACCAGGGCTGGCAGTATAGACTTGATGGAATAGGACCCGCAGAATGCAGGATGATAGTAATGGTCTCGTATGATCGGAAAGAGGTCCCAGAGGCGGCTCACGACACGCGATAGCGCCGGCCTCAGAGACGGAAGCGCGACCGCAAGCTGTTGCAGGATAGACCGTTCGTATGGTGAATAGACACAAATACTCCCCTGCTCCCCCAGAGATTCCAACAAGGATTCGGCAAGAATCCTTCGGGGATCGCTCATATTCTTGTGCAAAAACTCCTCGTGACGCAGTACACCGGTTGCCTGTTCAATATGATTCGACCACTGAACCGGAAGGGCTTGATAGGGTCTTGTTTCGGAGAACCGGGGCACCGGCAGCATGACCGTTTCGAAATCGAGGTGATGCACCGGATACTGCACAGCCTTCAACAAAGAGCCGAGCTTCTCAGACACCCACTCGACATTCTCCTTCACATGGCACTGAACCGAAGAGAGTCTCGTACCGGCTGGAATCTCATCAATCGTCATCACTCCCTGCTGCGTCAATTGACTGACCACCTGTTTCGATCCCGGTAGATAATGAATCCATCGAGCCGGCTTGTCTTTGGTGCAGTGTTCCCAAAATGGACAGTCGTAGGGTATATGACAGTGCCCGTCCGGCTCAATGGCAGGGGGTTGCGCATGAAGCAACATGCGGCTCATCTCGGCCAACCGCTCGGATACCACAGTTCGTCGTTGAGCCACTGCCTCCGATACATCCTGAATCGCAAACAGTTCGGTCAGATTGATCACTCCCTCTCGATACAGGTACCCGGTATTGATATACATGAGACCGATGGACACGAGCGTGAGCCCTGCACCCATGATCACTTCGCTTTGAACCGCGAGATCTTCCAAATGCACGTCTTTGACTTTCGTCGAAGACTTGACCTCAATCAGGCGCCAGCCGTAGGGCTGCCCCTCCGCAGTTAGGACACGCTCCAAAATATCCGCCCGAATAAGCACCCCACCGTGCAAAAACGCCCCTTCATAGATGGACGGTACGGTGAGGTCCTGGATCAGTGCAGCCGTCTGCATAAGCGCGGCCTCGGTCTGGCGGTAGCCCGCTGTCACCAATACACCTCCAGAAAACCGAGTCCGTGCCAACTCCCCGACTTCTGTTCCCATATCAAACATCGCCTGAGTCGCCGCATCTGGCTTGGTCGCGAGAGCGGGCTGATGGACTTCGAGATACAGGCGCTTTTGACATTGAAGACCGGACAGGAACTTTGATTTTGACAGGCGCGGGGCCTTCGCAAGAAAAGATGAGAGATCGTTGAGCTCAGTCATGGTGAGATGACCCTAATCGGACAGACCCACGTTTGTCCAGCACGATAGCTGGGCAAAACTGGGTGGGCTGAGGTTGAGGTTAAGGTTGAGCAAAGATCATGATTTCGTTATCTATACCTCAGCCTGAGCCTGAACCTTCCAGGAACGCTGGTGGACATCCTCGGCATCCTGTTAGGATGGCCGCTCATGGCGTCCCGCGTTGCACAGATCAGAAAGTCCGTCCTGACGCTTGCCTTACCAGTGACGGTCAGCAGCCTTCTCCAACGGACCGAGGGCATTGTCGCCGTCTTCCTCGTCGGTGGCCTGGGCGCTACATCCATTGCAGCCGTCGGTCTTGGCCAGTTACTGGCCTTCATGGCTCTCACGCTCGTCTCTGGATTGTCGGTGGGTGCAAACGTGCTCATCGCCCAACTGTGGGGCGCTCGCCGCACCAAAGACGTCGGAGAAGCCGCCACGCACCTCCTCGGATTAGCCGTCATCATATCCTGCACGCTTGCGGCGCTTGGATGGTCCCTCAATCATGTCATCATGGAACTGTTAGGCGCAGAGAACAATGTCATCACACTGGCACTCCCTTACTCGGATATCATCTTCCTGGTCATTCCTTGCGCAATCTTTCTGCAGGTCCTCTCATCGATTATGCAAGGTACCGGAGACACCAAAACTCCGATGTACGCTTTGATTGCGGTGAATCTCCTGTATCTGGCGATTGCCTACCCATTGATCTATGGAGTCTGGGGGTTCCCTGCCTTGGGCATCACAGGAGCAGCCGTGGCAACAGGCTTGGCAGAAGGAATTGGCGTGGCCTACCTATTCTGGGCCTGCCGAAAACTCTTTCGAACCTCACTCCTCGTCCGACGAGATCTGTTGCGCTCCACCTGGCAAATTGGCGCATCGGTATCCGGCGAACGAATGTTTCAGCAAGCCGGTATTCTCCTCTATACAAAGTTTGTCCTGGTTTACGGCACAGTCACCTATGCTGCACATCAAGTAGGATTGTCGATCGAATCCTTATCATTCTTGCCGGGATATGGCTTCGCCGTCGCGGCAGCCACAATGGTAGGACAGAGCATCGGTGCGGGAAAATATACGAGGGCCAAACTCGAAAACTGGGAGGCTAACCGGCTCGCTGGTATCACTATGGCCGCAATGGGCGTCATCTTTTTTTTCTTCCCCTATCTACTCCTGCGTGCCTTTACCAATGACGAAGCTGTTGTAGAACTCGGAACTGTGTTTCTGCGCATCGTCGCGATCTTACAGATTCCACTCGCTCTCACCATGGTCCTGGCCGGATCATTACGAGGAGCCGGCGATACCCGCTTCATCATGCTCACGACAACGATCGGTATGTGGGGAGTCCGTCTGCCCATTGCGGTCATTGCAGGGCCGTGGCTCGCGCTCGATGTGCTCTTCGTATGGATCGCGATGATCGCCGACTGGACAGTCCGAATGGGACTGTTGCTTTGGCGCTACCGTTCGGAACAATGGAAAGCCATTCAGGTCATTCGTTAAGACACATCTCCATCACCTTTTCAATCTCTCAATACCGCGACATGGCATCCTCTGACATATAAGATTCAGCCTGTCTGATTTCGTCATCCAAATTATGGAGTTGCGCAAGGATATGAACCAGCTTCTGTCCTCTGGGAGAGAGCGCATATTCTGTTCGAGGCGGCACCTCGGCATAGACCTGCTTGATGAGCACCCCATAGGCGGTCAGGGTCCGAAGGCGGTCTGAAAGTACTTTGGTGGAAATACCCGCGACATACCGTTCCAACGCGCCGGGCCTGGTGACGCCAGCTGCCACGGCCTGCAGAACAGAAACCGACCACTTGCAGCCCACTACATTTTCGAGCATCTGAGAAGAACCACGACCAGATGATTGTATTTTTTTTCTAGCTTTCATCATCAATAAGTTACCCCACTTGGTATCCAGGGCACCACAAAGTGCCTTCTAGCCGGAACGCAGTGTGATTTCTATCCTGTCCGAACGACAACTGCTGTTCCCAGAACCACCACATCTGAAGGGAGATTATGATGAAAACGAAAGCAATTTTCTACCATGCGGGCTGTCCGGTCTGTGTCGCGGCCGAGCATAGCGTCGCCAACGCTCTCGATCCTGCGAAATACACCGTGGAAAGCGTCCATCTCGGCACGAACAAGTCGCGGGTGAAAGAAGCAGAGGCTGCCGGGGTCAAGTCAGTTCCCGCGCTAGTAATGAACGGCGCGGCATTTCACATCAACTTCGGCGCCGGCATCGACGCCTTGAAGTAACCGTTTCAGTCTGCTGACTGCACATCAGGGGAGCGTGCCTCACGGCACGCCCCCTTTTTTGATGTCTAACACCATGCATCGCGACGCTGTTGACCGGTCCGGTACATGCGCTTGTTCCGCAGTAATCGCTACAATTCCCCATAGGCGCGGAACACTCTCGCAGTGTCTTGACCATCCATGATGCAATACCACGCTTCTTTTCCTTCAGACCGCGCATGTCGCACTTTGCCATCAATGTCTGCAATGACAGCCTCAGAAATGCGCCCGACGAACTGGATCACAAAGAGCTTCGCTGGAGAGTTGGCATAATACGAGAAAACGACCTGCAAATTCCTCTCTGCCCCTCGTGTCAGTTCAAAGGCTTCTCAACCAGGACAAACCAGATAGACCAGATGAACTAGACAGACCTAACAATTTGTTAGGCGCGTGTCTACCCCCGCTCCGATGGTCACCTCAATCC
>DATDFW010000170.1:0-11276 GCA_036522375.1 Nitrospiraceae bacterium | reverse complement strand
CTACAAGTAACCAAAGTGGAAGAATATATTTGGGACGATTGGTCATGAGTCCCTCGCAAGAGGTAGACGGAGAATGATTCTTCGAGAGGCTACCGTCAAGATTCACGGCCATCGTATCACGTCGCTGGAGAGTCCACCAGGCAAACGTTCAGAACGGGCTATAGACGCCTGAGGCTACTGTGTGGACGGACCTTGTTGTAATGCCTCCTACAGCGTTCCGTCATCATCTGGGGTTCTTTGAGTGTGTAGAACAGTTCGGTGTTCAGAAACTGCGCCGCATTTTCCATTCAATGCTTCCATAAAACCGTTCTCCCAGGGAGAGCCAGGATCATCGGTTCGGAGAAAGCACTCGGCATCGTGGCGAAACAGGCTGACAGTCTCTATGCAGGGAAGGCGAAGCGATAGCCGTGGATTAAACTAAGGCACCCGATATACAGCCAAAAGGCTGGACGTCAGGAATTGTTTTGCAGAAGAAGTAAGAAGGTTGGACGAATCTCCAAGGATTGAACGCGGACTCAAATTTCTAGTATAGAAGAGGCGCCGAGGAATTATGTCTTCTCTTTCACCAATGCATGCGCCAGCATCAGTTTACCTTCTTGCCATTTCCGTGCATCCATCTCCAGCACACGTTCTGCAACGTTTTGTAGCACAATCAACTCCTGTTCGAGCTGCTCGGCCTTGGTTCGCCATGCAGCGCCGTCGTCTCCCTTCAGCGCCTTCAGGCGGTCTACTTCGCCTTGGAGTTGGGCAATAGCCGCATCGCGTTCCGCTAAAGACGTCCCGAGGCCTGCAACGGTTGGTTCGCATGGCGCCCTCTCCGCCGGGGGTTCGACCTGACGGATCGGTGTGCGGTCCGCCTCACGAGACGCGACAGGAGCAGCAGGGATGCGTGCCTGGAGCCACCAGAGTGCAACGACATTTAAACCGATAATGATGGCGCACAACCAGATGATGAGAACGACCGGTCGGTACAGCGGGTGCATATCCAATCTCCTTTCAGTTCGCCCACTCAGTCATTGGATTATCCTCATTCATCCATCGGTTCTCCCCCTCCCCTTCGGCAGTCAGCATCTACAATATAAAGGTGTGATAGCCCACCATCTCCTTATAGGGCTCGATGATTCATCCTGATGTTTTGCTGCCCCAATCATATCTAGATGTGCGCAAAATTCATGCAGTGCGCGATCGCCTCAATCATAGTAGGGTAAATCACCGTGCCGAAGGCGTGACGGATGCCCAATTGGAGTTTTTGTCGAGGACGGACAATCGAGTGATAGCCCACATGTCGCGGAATCATAGCACGTGGGCAGCTATGTGTCGATTGCGCCTGGCATCGGAATATCCATATCGATACATAACTGGAATTGTTACATATCTACATGAATTGGGAGGAGAATCTGAAGACGATTATTCACACGGTACGAGCGGGCTGATCCGGCGTTTTTGCTGGAGAACCACTTCAAAAGCAAGCGTGGCCGCCAGTCACATCCAACTCCCGCAAAGAAGTCCCAAAACTGGCGCGATGCAATTCATGCCGCTGCAAGTTGTGGAAGCCCTCCCGCGGTTACCGCGCACCTCGGATTGAGTGTTCTCGAGTCAAAATGGCCGGTTCCCCAGTCTCGTCAGACAGCTTGGTCCTCCTGTTGGGATGGCGACAATACGTACTCTTCCAATTCTTGAATACAGGATCCCACAGCCTCTTTCTCCTCCTTTGTAAGGGCCAGATGTTCTTGAGACACCTCGTTGGTGAGCTGGATGCAGACGGTTTTCAGAAGATGTATCTTTCCTCGCATGTCGAAATCTAGCATGGTGGCAAAGAACACCCGACTGGGGATTTCCCGAGTTAAGCTATCAGACTCCCGTGATAGGCTCACTGTATGAATACGGAGCTGCGAACAGAAGTTCACGACTACATGCGTGCTTGCGGAACACTTCTGGAACTGGTTGATCAAAGGCTGCTGACCATCGAAGAATGTGACGCGGTGATCTCTTGTTCCCGGGAATTAGAAAAGAAAGCGGCTGCAGCGACGTTGTCCAACTTTCCTCCCACAGACTGATTCCATCGGTGCCCTGATGGTCTAGTGTGCTATTCGCTCCGGCATGGCTATGGTTTTCTAGGTTCATCGGCATCTAAGAGTGAGGCTCTGTAGGTGCAGTCTTACATGGCGTAGTCCCCGCGATCTCTCCTAGGCTTTTTCCTAGTCCTCACAGCGCGCATTTCTGTCAGCATGTATCTAGTCCGATGGATTGGACTTCAACGGGGAAGTCCAGGGCAGGTTGTCTTAGAAACCGTAATGGAAGCTCTGTGCAGGCATATTCGCCTCCGTATGCATGCAGTGCTACCACGACGGAATCTGAAGTAAAGGGCTCGACTCCGAAAGGAACCGAGCCCTTATTTTTATAGCGGTTGCTTCCGAGAGATGAGAAGAAAGAGAGACGATGGCGTGCTGGATAGTTCGATTCAAATCGTTGCTCCCATGCGCCGTTTAACAAATAGATGGGTGCACCATTTTTAGCAAACACTCATATTCCTCGATGAGACAGGAACTAAGTATTCTCGCTCTCCGTTTGGACCATTCATTCCAGTGCCCGTGACGGGTCGCTCATCCGGTCGCCCTTTCGTTTAGCCTGCCAAAATCGTTCGACGGCATCAGCCAGTGCCAGCGATTCCAGCCATGTGAGTTCCTGTAGTCGCCGAAGGAGCCCTGGCGAATCTGCCACGGCCCATTTGGTATCCAGTCCCTTCAGCCGGATCCCATCGGCAACTTGGATCCAGAGATGCCTGGGAGCTTCGGGATCCATAGTCCAACCATTACAGGCTTCGAGAATCAGTGAAAGTTTTTCTGTAGAAAATCTCGCGCGAAGCGCCAGCCGCCCTTCGGCTAATAATCGATAGTACCGTCTTAGATCCTGCATGATCTGCTCGCCGCGATTTTTTCCCCGTTCATCAAGCGCCGACACAAGCGACGCATCAAGCGTGATCGAGATCCATTTCTTTCGTGGCGACTTTTGGTAGTCGGCGAGAGAGGGCTTATGTGGTTGACGTTTCATATTCCAACGTACTCCCTACACCGGGTGTTTTTTCCAAAAGGGGGCCCATCACCCTGCGTATTACGCAACATTCTTGTCTTGATGTGTATTCGTTGACGAAGACAGCTCGGGCGCCAAAGCTCGAAGTGCAAACAGCGAGAACCACGCCCACTCCTATTGCATCAAGGAGAAGTCGATACCCGAGGCAAATCAGCGGCCGACATCCCTGCTTGCGGGTGGTAGTGACTCATGGCTTCCGGCATCCATTGCTCAATCTGTGTGATCCTTGTGCCATGACTGGGATGGGTCGATAAGAACTGCGGTGGCTGGCCCTGACTCATCTGCTCCATCCGCTGCCAGACATGCAGGGCCTCGTGAGGATCATAGCCGGCGTCTGCAGCCAAGAGTAAACCAATATAGTCCGCCTCTGATTCATGTTTCCGACTGTAGGGTAGAATAAATCCATATTGGGCTAATGCCCCTCCTGCAAGTTGAGCGATTTGCGGACTGATGCCTTGAGAGGAAGCCCCCAGGGTGGCTGCCGCGACCGCGCCTTGGGCCACGACCCCTTGACTCATGCGTTCGCCTCCATGCCGAGCCAACGCATGAGTCACTTCATGGCCGAGAATTGCGGCAAGGCCGGCTTCATTTTGGGCCACAGGAAAAATTCCCGTATAGACCGCAATCTTCCCGCCTGGGAGTGCGAAGGCATTCTGATTCTTATCATCCTTAATCACCGAGACTTGCCATTCAAATTGCTTGGCAGTCTCGGCGTAGAGGGAGACTTTCGCCGCCTCAATAATCCGAGCCGCGACACGCTTGACCGGTTCGACTTCACGAGGGTCGTGAGAAATCTTCACTTTCGGATCATGGAGAACCTGATTATAAGCCTGAACGCCCATTGCCTGTTCCTGAGAAGCGGGGACCAACTCCAACTGGTGTCGATGGGTATAGGGATTCGTGGCGCAGCCTGCGATGGCCATGATGACGAAAAGCATCTTGAGCCACGGCAGAAACATTGACGTCCTAAGACAACGCCAGCGGTTCAATCTAGGCCTACAAAACGTCACCGGCGGTAGGCATAAAAGGCTGGAAGTGGGCACCAATGCAACACTCGTAGGATTTGCGTGGATAATTTGGACCATGCGCCGATACGATATCCCACACCCCGCCTGTAACCATAGCTGAAAGAGGAAACAAATGGTACTGGGCAAGCCCCTAAATCGCTCGGTGAGATCGGACCGGCCTTGCAAGCGTTGCAGGAGCGAAAGTACATAGAGTTGGATCAGATAAAATCGCGAGAATATCACCGCGTGGGGCAGATGTTTTCTCGAGTTTATTAGGCAAGGGACCGAGCGCTCGTCAGGTGACGAATGCTCTTCTATTTCGGAGAAACCACCAACGAATGCTGGTGAATGACGGATCGACCCGTCGCCACGACGGCCTGCAGATTCGGATTGGCCGCCATCGCCTGTTCTTCAAGCTTATTCAGGATCGGATCGTGATAATTCTTCCACCAATCCGGTCATAATTCGCCATCGGACGGCTTCGCCTCGACGAAGGGACTTGTCCCGAGGCGGGAACGCCGTATTGAGGCGGCTCCAGATCGACAGCGGGGAACGAATTGCACGCCGACACGTTGGGCGCCATCAGCACCAGACCTCTGCGTCGCATGCAGGACTGAGAACGTGTGCCCTTTCTGGTCTTATTCGCTCGCCACCACGCATGTGTATGCGATCCTCATTTTGTAGGGGGCTCATTTGACGAGTCTTCTTTTAAAACAGAAACATCCATTAACTTGGGAACTTTCTTTGGCTCCATATCAGAGACTAACCGACTGAAGACCTTGGATTCCGGCACAAGTCGTGCCTACCTAGGCTTTCCCCTAGTAATCGCCTTCATGAGGATATCGTAAAGTGAAAATGCTTCATGAATATGCATGGATGCTGTGAAGACATTAGCGAAATGTGTCAGACAAGCAATATGCGAGACCCTTCCTATGCATGTAGAACGATCGTCAGATGCCGATCAGCAAATTTTTGGGAGCTTAACAGCATGGTTTTTGTCAGAGACCGATACCTGGAAGAAGCGCAAGGGGAGGCCATGGTTGCTTAAAAGTTTCCGGTTCATTTTATAGACAACTCGCCTGACGATATACCCTAAGGGAAGTGTGTCCAAATGATAGAACATTAGGATTTCGTGGATGAAACAGCTTATCCACATTGCCCTCCGACGGCCTTACACCTTCGTCGTTCTGGCGATCTTAATCCTCATATTTGGAGTCAAGTCGATACTGAAATCGCCGACCGACGTCTTCCCGAATATCACGATTCCTGTCACCTCCGTGGTCTGGATCTATTCCGGTATGCTGCCGCAGAATGTAGAAGGGCGCATCACCTATCTGTTCGAACGCTTCCTGACCTCGACGGTGGAAGGCATTAAGTACATCCATAGTAACTCCTACTACGGCAGCAGCATCATCAATATTTTTCTTCAGGACAATGTAGATGTGGGCAGAGCCGAAGCGGATATCGTGGGCATTGCACAGAATGTCGTCAAGGCGCTGCCACCGGATATTTCCCCTCCCATGGTTATGCGTCTCGCCCCATCCTCGATCCCGGTGGCCATGCTCGAAATCAGCTCCGACAATATGACGCCCGCGGAACTCTTTAACCTCGCCTACATGCGCATCCGACCCCTACTCGTGACGGTACCGGGGATCGTCCTACCGCATCCCTACGGGGGCCAGGATATGCAGGTCATGGTCAATCTCGATCAGCAGAAACTGCTCGCTCGTCACCTCACGCCTAGGGACATTCACGATATCCTCATGAAGCAATACCGCGTGTTGCCGTCCGGCGACGTCAAGATCTTGACGACAGACTGGATAGTCCAGACAAATGCGTCGCCGTTGAAGATCGAAGATTTCGCCGATATTCCGATCAAGCGGGTAGGCAACGCGTTTATCTATCTACGTGATGTCGCGACGGTGCGCCTCATGGGGAGAGTACAACAGAATGCGGTACTGGTGAAAGGCAAACAGACCGTCATCATCGTCGCGATGAAGAGTACCGAGGCCTCGACCCTCGACGTCGTCGAAGGGATCAAAAAGATGATTCCGCGCGCTGAGGAAATCTCCCCGAAAGATGTGAAGATCCGACTCCTCGACGACGCCTCGACCTTCGTGAAGGATTCGATTGCGGACGTCGTGTATGAAATGTTGACCGCTGTTGCGCTGGTCGGCCTCATCGTCCTGCTGTTGCTCAGCTCATGGAGGGCCACGGTCATCATCTGGACCTCGATCCCGCTGTCAATTCTGTCCGCCCTCATTGGCCTGCAGTGGCTCGAAGAGACGATTAATATTATGACCTTGGGCGGGCTCGCGCTGGCCGTCGGCCTTCTGGTCGATAACGCAACCGTGATGATTGAGAATATCGATCGCCATCTCGACATGGGCAAGCCGCTGGAGGAGGCGATTGTCGACGCCGCCAATCAGATTGTCGTCCCGACGTTTGTGGCCACCCTGTGCATCGCGGTCGTCTGGTTCCCACTGTTCGAGCTCAGCGGCGTCGCCGGCTATCTGTTCAAGCCCATGGGGGAGGCGTTCATCATTGCGATGTTGTCCTCGTTCATCCTGTCGTACACGCTGGTGCCGACCATGGGGAAATACATGCTGAAGAGCCATCTTAATGGAGAATCAGGACATCCGCAGGCGCGTGAGCATCACGAGCAGCGCGCCGCGGAACCATCGGGGAACGTCTTCGTCCGGTTTCAGAAAGGGTTCGAGCGCGGCTTCAATCGGTTCCGCGAGCGCTACGGTGTGCTGCTCGAAAAGGCGATCGTCCATCGCGCCCGCTTCGTTTCGATCTTTCTGGCCCTCGCGATCGGCTCCTTCGGTCTCTTCTTCGTCCTCGGGCGCGAGTACTTCCCCGAGATCAGGTCGGGGGTCATTCAGATGCATATGCGGGCGCCTCTCGGAACACGCATCGAGGTGAGCGCACGTCTTACCACGCTGGTCTCCAACAGCATCGAGGAGCTCCTGCCCGGTGAGGTCGAAAACATCGTGAGCAACTGCGGCCTGCCGGTCGGACCGCACAACCTTGCCTTCATCCCGACGCCGACGATCGGCTCCCAGGATTGTGATCTGACGATCCTCTTGACAAATAAGAAGTCGCCGGTGTGGGAGTACCGGCGCATTCTCCGCAAGGGCTTGAAGGAGCGCTATCCGGGCACCGAATTTACGTTTCAGCCGTCCGATCTGACCGCAAAAATTCTCAACTTCGGCGCGCCGGCGCCGATCGACGTGCAGGTCATCGGCCCGGACGCCTACCCCTACTATGAGTGCGCTCGCGAATTGGCGATCAAGTTTCGCGAGATCAACGGCGCCGCGGACGTGGTGATTCAGCAGACGATGCGTACACCGACCCTCTTGGTCGAAGGTGACCGCACGTTCGAACTCGGGGTCAACAAGACCCTGAGTGACGTCGCCGACAATCTGCTCATGACGACCGCCGGGAGCCAACAGGTCGATCAGATCTATTGGCTCGATCCCTCGACCGGCATGTCATACCTAATTAACGTCTATACGCCACAGCCGCAGATCAATAGCGTCAAAAGTCTTGAGACCGTCCCAGTCGATTCTTCGAACAATGTTTCGGATGATAGTGTCCAGTTGCTCGGCAATTTGGCCAGCATTACGCCGGAAGGAACGCCGGGCGTGATCACGCACGGGAACATTCTGCCGCTGTTCGACATCTATGTTTCCGCCGAAGGGCGAGACCTCGGCGGGGTGCTGGCGGACGTCGAGAAGGTAACCCACAGCATGGAGCAGGAGAAGCCAAGCAGCGCCAGGATCGAAATCCATGGCCAGGCGGCCTTGATGTATGACGCGTATGCCGAGCTCATCTTCGGACTGCTCGCCGCGATCGTGCTGGTCTATTTGCTCATCGTCGTCAACTTCCAGTCCTGGCTCGACCCCTTCATCATCATTACAGCCTTGCCCGGCGCGTTAGCGGGCATTGCGTGGTCCCTGTTCATGACCCATACAGGTCTGTCGGAGCCCGCGCTGACGGGGGCAATCATGACCATGGGCACAGGAATTGCCAACTCGGTCCTCGTCGTGTCCTACGCGCGCGAGCGGCTCCAAGAGCATGGCGACGCCTTGAGGGCCGCGATCGAAGCCGGGAAGACCCGCTTCCGTCCCGTCCTCATGACGGCTTCAGCCATGATCATCGGGATGGTCCCCATGGCGACGGGCTATTCCCAGAACGCGCCGCTCGGTCGCGCCGTCATCGGCGGCTTGCTCGTGGCCACCGTCTTCACGCTGTTGTTCGTGCCCTGCGTGTACGCGATGATCTATGGCCGGCGCGTCGCTCGCCAAAAAGCCGGTTGATATGAAGATCCTGCGTGGAAGACTCCTTGTCATCTCCGCGATCGTGCTTGGTTTGCTGTATGTCGGCTTTCGGCTCTATGAAAACAGCCTCGACGCCAGTCTGATGCGCAAGCAGACGCTCGAAGACGCCATACCCACGGTAGCAGTCGTCAATCCAAAGCCGGGCCCGCCGAGCGAGACCATTACGCTTCCCGGCAATATCGTCGGTTGGTACGAGGCCCCGATCTATGCCCGAGTCACGGGCTATGTGGCAATGTGGCACAAGGATTACGGAGCTGAGGTGAAGGAAGGCGACATCCTCGCCGAAATCACCACACCAGATCTTGACGCAGAATATCGACAGGCCCAGGCAGCTCTGAAATCGGAACGCGCTAGGTATCACCTCGCCGAGGTGACCGCAAAACGCTTCTTTGCGATGCGCCCCAGTCACGCAGTCTCCGAGCAGTCGATCACGGTGAAGGAACAAGAGATGAAAGCCCAGGCCGCGGTGGTCATGGAAGCGGAGCAAAAGGTCAAGAACATCGAGGCGTTCATTGGGTTTAAAAAGATCATTGCGCCGTTTGACGGTGTTGTCATTCAACGCAACATCAACGTTGGCGACTTAGTCAGTAAGGAGGGCACCCTGAGCACCCCCAATGCAAAAACCAACCTGTTTACGGTGGCCGTCGTCGATAAGTTGCGTCTCTTTGTCAACGTGCCGGAGCAGTTCGGGCCCTTTCTTCAGCCGGGACTGACGGCCGATGTCACGGTTCCGCAATTGCCTCTTCGGCATTTCACCGCCAAATTCCTGACCGTTGCTGGAGGATTCGATGTGAGCACGCGCACCGCTGTCACCGTCTTCACACTCGACAATACGGACCGAGCGCTCTGGCCCGGCTCCTATGCCAAGGTCCGCCTCACGGCGCCAGTCGATAGGCAAGTATTCACAATCCCACCCACCGCGTTGGTGTTCCAAGAGCACGGCACGCAGGTGGCGGTGGTGACGGAGGATAGTCACGTGCACTTAACACCTATCACTGTGAGTAAACTGATGGACACTGCCGTCGAAGTAGGAGAAGGGCTTTCGGCGCGCGACCGCGTCGTGAACAACCCCAGCGCCGCATTGCACGAAGGCGCTCTCGTGCGCATCGTCACGCCGGAGCCTGGGTATGATCTTGTCACCACAGAAGTGCCTATGTCCATGGAACCATCGTCAAAGTGACAATTGAAACAAGGTGCTTCGAGGGAAGGGGCTCTATGAGATCACAATGATGTCAGGGTGCGATAACTTTATCGGCTGCGAACCGGATGCAACGTACTTGAAGGCCAACTTCAACTAGTTTGTGGTTGGAGGCGCGCCTCAACCGAAATATTAAGCGAATGGGCGAATAGTTTGATCTGACACGTGCCGTTAACGTGCGGGAATTGGTGGAGATGCTCTGCCCTAGCTAGAACGGGCGACTTGTCCACTTCGGAGACGGCTATTACGTCCGAAGGAGGCGCATGGAAGGCATAGACTGTCCACTTACCGCTCAGAATCCTTACTCGGTGAAAGCGGTATCCCATTCTTCGACATACACTTGTAGAATTTGAACCGAGATTCCTCTGTCCCCATCATATTGACGGACTTACCTTCGGCATATGCATCGAATTGACTGTATGGAAGCTCACCGCGGACCGCCTTCGTACAGAGTTCAACCACATGTTCAAAGTCACGCAGAGATTCGCTCTGTGGTTTCTTGTTCAAGGGCTCTAGATCAAAGGGTGTCGCTTTGAAGGTATCGGCAGCATTGACCGTGAAAGATGCCGAACACAAGATGAGACATAAAGCGGTCGCTGAAAGCTTCATGAGAAGCGCGCCTCAACGCCTCGCACAGTATAAGATTAGTATAAGATCGTATGAATCAAATCGCAAGGTTGAGGCTTTTACTTGCTAGGAAGTGTGGTGGCCCACGACGATAGACTTTGAATTCGCGAGGGAATAAGAGTCGCGCGAGGAATGAATTAATAGCTCAATTAGGCTGTGAATTCCGTTTCGCCGAACCGTGTCCTCGATACAAGCACAAAGGTTCTTTACAATGATGCGCAATCGCGTCCTTTTTCGATAGTTGATCGCCGGAGCAGAGTTCCAAGGCGGGCTTTGGCTTGCCCTTCTTCGAAAATTTTAAGTCTGGAGAATTCCTTTACACGTCCTCTCTGAAATCTCTCCCAAACTGTGACCCCCCATTTCCATTTTCATGTTGATGATCTTATAACTACATGTTTTTATTTGGTCGGGGCGAGAGGATTTGAACCTCCGACATCCTGCTCCCAAAGCAGGCGCGCTACCGGGCTGCGCTACGCCCCGACTGAAGTTATGACTGTCTCAGAGGCTGACTGAACGATGCGTGTTAATAGCGTGTTCGCTGCATATCTCTCAAGTTTCTCTGCTGCTTCGTGTAGGCCTGCGACCTGAATTGTATTATACCGCCTGTCCATTTGTTCACCTTGTAGCCGCCGATCTTCATGACGGTCATCGTATCAACTCCTTCCCGTCTCAGTTTCATGCTGGCTGCGTGCCTCAGATCATGAAGCCAGCCCAGCAATCCCTGCCCTTCTACAAGCTGCCGCAAAGGCCGTTCGTGGGCTCTTCCACGGCTTCCCCTTATACAGGAATACCCGATGACTGTCTAGGCGACGGTCTTTCCTTGATTCTGAGAAAGCGGCATGGGGTCTCGTTCGTTCTTTGGGTCCGGTTTCTCGACATGGCTGGCCCGGGTTATCCTGAATCAATTTGAGTCTTATAGAACGAGCTTTTTGCCAGGCCCAGAAAATTTTAGAACGGTCTTTTGTGTAGGCTTGTCACCAGTACAGTTACCCGCCTATGGTGCCTTTG
>DATDFW010000169.1:0-2222 GCA_036522375.1 Nitrospiraceae bacterium | reverse complement strand
GCCAAGGTCGAGGTCCGCGGGTGCCAGAAAACCTGTGAACTGTCGTCATCGGCCAAGCCGGCGAGCGACGAAGATTTTGGAAAAGAATTCCTCGATCTCACCGTGGCGGTGAAAGTGGTCAAGAACGTCGATGAGGCGATGGAGCATATTGCCAAGTATGGCTCACAACATACAGAAGCCATCGTGACGTCCGACTATCCAAAGGCCATGCGGTTTCTGCGTGAGGTTGACGCCAGCGCCGTGCTGGTGAACGCTTCGACCAGGTTGAATGATGGCTATCAATTCGGATTGGGAGCCGAAATCGGGATTAGCACATCCCGTATCCATGCCCGAGGTCCGATGGGGCTGGAAGAATTGACCTGCTTCAAGTTTATTGTGTTGGGGAGCGGGCAAGTCCGCGAGTAGATGCCCTCCGATCCACGTCGTGCTGCATTGACACTCTCCGATCATCTCCACTTTTCAACCAATCGTACCTTCGCACAGGATCTCGAACAAGCGGGTGGGCGAGTGGTCCGCCAATCCACCGGGCATGTCGTCTTCTCCCGCTCGGACGGTCGCCGGTTTCTGGCGACCGATCCAGACGGAAATCCGTTGCATGAATGTGAGTGGGGGGCTGATGCGACGGGTGGGGCCGTTCTCCTTCGCGCTCGTATCCGTCTGGATTGGGGGCAATGGATCGGATTGAAGCCGGCTGGATTGGTAAATGAAACCAGCCTCAATCTGGCCAGCAAACCTGGTTGGCAGCGGCTCATAACCGACGATTTGCGCATGATGGCTGCTCAGGCGCTCCGGGTCCCGATCGAGGACGTGCGATTTTTCTATCGCGAAGGCGATCTGACGATCGGGCCGACCGGTCGGGCAACGATACGTCAGCGAAAGGATGCCCTGTATGTGCTGAGGAACGGGGACTTCGAGCAGGCCAGTTTCATGTCCTGTATGGGAGCGATGAGTTGGTCCGCGATCGATTTTCTCCCGGTCGTCGAACTCTTTCAGTCACTGTTGCCGGGAACTGGGTCGGCAGTCTTTGAATTGATTCGAGGACTCTACGACGATCAGAATGAGGGGCAACCGAATCCCCGACCCTTGCGGTACCGAGGCATTCCCACCTATCCATCGGAAGCGGCCTTCCGCTTATTTAGTAGCTTCTTTACCCCGCAGGCGTCTGATGGCGATGACCCGTTCGCGCTCTTCATGAACCCTGAACGGTCCAATCATGTCACATGGCTGCCGGCAGAGATGCCGCCGATTCGATATTTCGATCAGCGCATGGAGGTGTGCCTCACCTTCCAAGGCGGCTGCTTGCACAAGGTGACGGTGGCGTCAGATTCCTCCGGGCTCCCCTATATGAGCCCGAAAGGAGGTCGATGTGTTCCGTACGATCGGAGTGCGGAGATTGCTGGAACGCATGTCATCCTGAAGGATCGCGATCGTGAGACGACATTGGCCGTGCCTACTCCGCAAGGGAAACAGGAACCACCACGCGAACGACCGGTCATGAGCCCAGTCGACTGGCGGTCGGTCTTTGCCCAGGGGGTTCCGTTCATTCCACCTGCCGACGCCTACGGCGCGGTGCTGCTCTATCCGGATGACGAATCTGAAATTGGTGAGTGCGCGGCACAACCCTTCGTGGCCGATTACATACAAGATCTTGCCGAACAGGATCGTGAAATCGGTACGATCCTTTCGCGGGCCGAGCACGTGCTCATCGACAATGGCGATGCCGTCATTGCGACCTGCATCACATTTGATCGGCCGAGAGAATATACTGTTCTGGTACGGCATCCGGCCTACGCACAAAAGCAGGCACAACGACTCTGGACAATCTGCGCCGAGTTGCAACGGTGGGATTGGCTCTCGCACATTCGATTCGTTTCGAGCAAAGAGCCGCACGATCGGGATGCTCCGCAGACCTATGACATGCTCTATCACTGGGTGCCCTATGACAGTGGAGATCTGCCGTCTAGGCTGGCCGAACGCATCGAGGCGATCAGCAGAATTCTTCGGGGAGGAGGCCACGCGTTCGTCATTGGTCCTGCACAGATGGGTCAGTATGATGTGTCGCACGGACTCCATGTCTGCTGGGAAGAACCAGTCGAACAGCTTCCCACGTTTCGGATGCACCGCACCATCTTACCGAAGGCAAGGCTGAGAGCTGGGCTGACATTGTTCTATTTCAAGAAGGTCTAGCAGGATGCTGAAACAGCCCGCCAGCTTCGTTCTCG
>DATDFW010000168.1:0-2792 GCA_036522375.1 Nitrospiraceae bacterium | reverse complement strand
AAGCCTACAAGCATAGTTACAGTATACCTTCGACAAACGGCTGAATGCGGCAAACACATCTCACGATCGTGACTGTCTGGACGATATGTTTTACTGACTAGACTGGCGCGTTTCCAAGGATAATTGCTCACATTCGCAGCTGGAAGCTGAAGGTCGATGTGAATTCGGGTCCATACTTAGCCCTGATTAATGGTCACAGGCCAGGTTAGCAGGTTCGTTTGTGTATTTTTTCACGATTCTGGGTATCGCCGAGCAATATTGTTCGTGCATCTGATCGTTGTTCGATGCCAATAAGTGAGAAACACGAGTGTACTGGAAATGGGTGATCAAATCAGTTCCGATTCTGGGGTTGACGTTGCTCATGTTGGCTTCGACGGTCACCCCCCGGCAAGCTCATTCCAATGTGGAAGCCTGGTTCAACTATTTCGGCGTCGAGGATGTTCCATTATGGGTAGCGACAAAGTCCATCGACGCATGGATTTTTTGGATTGCATTCGTGGGCGTCGGTCTTTGGGGTACGCACTTATATATGCGATCAAATATCGTGAAGGGCAAATTGTCCATGGTGATTCGTGAAGGGGAGCCCTGGGTACAGATAGATCCAGGCATCGACCAATCGCAGGCGGTGCGCACCAGTGGACGGCTGTACACCTATCGTGTTGCATTGGTGAACAGCCATGAATCTACCCTGAGGAATGTAGAGGTGATACTGACATCAGTGGAGAAGAAGCCAGAGCACTTCCATGCCATTGGCAGTCATCTTAAATTGACTCATGATCGGGCGGGAGCCACGAACTTTAATGTTCATCCTACAAAGGATCCGGAATATTTGGATGCCATGTTTGTTGATGTATTCAGATTCTTTTTAGGAATTGATGGTTCTACATCCCTTCGCGTCACTACGCTGTCAGACGAGAGTAATCGCCCTATTCCAGCAGATAAGTATAATGTGAAAATCATAGCGACCACTGAAAGTGGCGAAATGGCAATCGCTGATATGGCGTTCATCCCACACCGTGATCGCATCCCGGATTTCCAATTGCTCAAAATGCAATCGTTCCCTGGGCGATAAGGTTTTTTTAAATCTGGTTTGAATCCGCCTTGAGAGACGGAGGCCGGGCTATGCCCGAATGAGAAGAGGTTCAATGAGAGCAGGTTCTTCAATCTGTATTGCTGCGGGGACATCAATAAATCGTCTCAGTCTCATCCGGTCGTTCGGACTCACCTGTCTCACCTCCGCCGCGATCCAGTGCCCTTGGATCTTTCTGACTTCAGCCAGCCGGATGTCTATAAAGGCCTCCTCGCCTTCCAACCATAACTGGACCTTTACAAGATCTCCTACTCTCAGATGGGCAGGGGTAGTAAGCTTACACCCGCCCTCTATGCGTTCGAGTACGCATCCGTCTGCTTCAATATGACTGTTGACGTTAGCAAGGACACAGTCAATAGTAAACTTCGGACTATCATGCCAGGTCTGTTGATTCCCCTGCTCCATATACAGAGGATAATGTGGGAGAGCAGCGTCTGCCTATTCCTCAAGAGGTGGGGTTAACCCGAAAAGGGTGGTGCACCAGGTATCATATCTCTCTGCGGAAGAATAAAGAGGCGGGCATGAAAGAGGCTAGCAACACTTAGCCCACGTTATTCATGAGCGCTTCTGTTACAATCGCCGAACCGCTGCTATGACAAGCTTCCGACCCGCGGGCTCGTCCCATCGGCCTCACCGTACTTGAACGAGTAGAGTACGCATCGGGTCCTCAGGGCTGCGCACCGGTCTCGCGTCCCTTCCTTTCACCTTCCTACTGAGGAAGGCCAGGGTAGAGGACGACGAACTGTCATGAGCAACGTGGAGTAGCACTCCCATGCCAGTGTAACGGGGATGGGTTTCTCCGGCATGGTTGAATAAACCCAACCAGATAAACTGGACATACCTCATGGAGAAGCTGAAGATGAATAGTGCAGATCACGAATTAGGAGGATGCTTATGATAGATCAGTCACCTTCTCGAAAATTCTTAGTGATAGGCACGATACTTGCTGGATCCGGCGTGGCCGCCGGTGCCTTCGGTGCCCATGCGCTCAAGGAAATTTTGGACGTGCCGATGCTTCAAGTCTTCGAGACAGCAACACGATACCTGATGTACCATGCATTTGGTCTGTGTATCGTTTCTTGGGCCATTGATCGCTATCCCGAACAGCGCCTTCAAAAATCAGGATGGCTGTTTATCCTCGGGATTCTTCTGTTTTCAGGCAGTCTGTATGGCGTGTCTCTTGCGGGGATTCGGTGGTTAGGGGCTGTCACACCGGTGGGAGGTCTGACCTTCATTGCAGGCTGGCTGCTGTTAGGATGGGGAGTCTGGAGAGATACGATACCTCGGACAACGGCGAGTCGCATATTATAACGGTGAGGAGTGAGATGGAGGGGGGACGCATTATGAGCAGCGTCGCGTAATCCTGCTAGGACGTGCAGCCAGCCGTTCTCTTTGCACTGATCGATCCCCACCCTCCTTGGGAGTTGACGAAGGTTCCTTCGAGACGTTGTCCTTCTTTGTTAAACTGCAGACTATCTTCTTGGACCCGGCCATCGATTTCCCATCGCAAATAGACATTCTCACCCAACACAATCATTTCCACGAGGCCCGGCAGAACTTGGGTCTGTCCTGCTGGCGGGAAGAGTAATACGAGCTTCCGTTCTTGATGGTTTTGTTGATGGTTGTGAATGATCCACTGCCAGGTTCCGCAGAGCCGGGCTTGTCCGCGGAGTTCACGTACTCGATCCTTCCAATTCCGTAT
>DATDFW010000167.1:0-10042 GCA_036522375.1 Nitrospiraceae bacterium | reverse complement strand
AACAAATCGCGGGCCCACTATGTTTCCCAAGAACAATCCTACCTCCGGACGGCGACCCCATGAGGATCCGCCGTTTCTTTTCCGTCTTTCATATTCGTGATGGCCGCCTGTCCCTTATAATGACCGACCTTCCCCCCGCTATCTACGTGAATCACACCGACGCCGGGGATCGTCCCCACGGCATTATTGACTGACTTGTCATTCCCGGTAAGTGGGTTGGGGCCGCGCAGCCCGACGAAGACATATTGACCGTCTGGGGCGTTGTCCATGAGATCGGGAGCTGGATCTTTGTTGGCATCCGTCACCAATTCGACCGAGCCTACGCTCAGGTTCGAAAGCGTGTCGATGATTTCGACGTTGTTCCCTGCCCGGTCTACACTCCAGACATAGCGTCCGATCCCGGCCATCCCATGGGAATCGGCAAATTTATCATCCCGTTGAGTCACCAGTTTGGCCGAAACCGATTTCGGAAGGCTGGACAGCTCGAGAGCGTATACATCGTAGGAGAGCGGCGCAACCGGCCAGCCACCACCTGAATTGATATACATCGTCTCGCCGACCTGAATACCGCCGCAGCCAGCGGGGTGAATCTCATTATTGTTGAGCGTGGCCACGACCTTCATTGGGGTGGTGGTGACATCGAATACCAATAGGCCTCCTCCCCGCAGAGTGACGAAGGCATAGCGGCTTGATGACTCTGTGATCGGGCAAATCGGCGACGTGTCCGGGCGCTCTCCACTTTCCAGCGCGGCGAGATTCACTACATCCTTCTCGGGATCGAAGTTGAACGTATGTGTGGCATAGTTGGTCCAGATGCGGATGAACTTCTTCTCGGCGATGTTCGCCGCAATGGCCATCTTCTGGTCAGGCGTCGGCCATGCCGCATGGACATTCTTTCCCATCGACAAACAGGCATCCGGCTTGCGCGTCTTCGCATCCATAAAAAGCACATGGCCGCTCAAGAACGAGAGGATCGCGTGATCCTGGTCCTTGTTGAAGAACAGCATATGTGGACGGCGGACAGGCTTCTTGGTCGCGGCCTCGCAAAATGTGTTGATTTCGCCCGATAGATCGATAGTGACGGCCGGTTTTACTGTAGCAGGATTCGCCGCGAGCGCTGCCCCGTCATAGATATAGAGAAAACCGCCGCTTTCTTTCGCAGTATCGGATTGATCCGTCAGCCACACCTCATAGGCGGAAGCTGGAGCCACGCCACCGATTCCCACTCCTACCCCAATGAAGGCGCTCACCGCGATGGAAAGAATAGGACGAGCCAAACACTTGCTCGCCAGTTCCGACATTGTCATGTTGGTCCTCCTTCAAGCAGATCTAAGAGTTGCACATATCGTCGTGGATGGCAGGCTATAGCCTCTCACCCGAAAGGAAGGGCATAGAGTAAGAGGATTACCTGAAGAGTTCAATGGCCTATTCATCCCGGATGCACGTGAAGAGTGAGGCAATCTCGCTGGAATGCATGTATTCTACAAAGACCTTCAACAAATATACGGCCATACGGCATAGACTCGTACATTCGACATGACTATGAGTCATGTGCGAGAACCACGCCAGTCACGAGCAACGTGAACTCACCGTCCGTTGTTGCATGGCCGCACCCTAGACTGCGTAATACTCAGAGCCGGCCATGCCTTTCATTGCGTTCTTACGTTCCTTTACTTCGACGAAGTACTCATTTTCGTGGCTTCCTTCACAGGCGGATCGATCGTGATGTCGGGTCCTTGAACCTTTGGTAGCAGCCCTGCACCAGGCTTCTCCAACAACCGCTGGTCATTTTGATTGATCGACAGATTCTGTTTCACATGGACATCGTCGAACTTTGACGCCTGGACCAACGAATTCTCTCCTGTGGCATTGGGCTGACCAGGATCGTTCGCGAGCGATTTCCCGCTGACCGGATCAACGGCCTTGCCCATGGGATACCCCGGGTGTTTCGGCAACATGGTCGGATTTGCCAGGGCGAGAGAGATCGTCAACAACACGGTGCAGCCGATGGATAACACAAGGATCGCCTTCATGACGCACCTCCTTGGTGAGAAAGGGAAGACAACAACCTTCTGTAGAAGGGAATCGATAGGAGCGCAAGAAAGAATGAAGGGGACGAGGAATGGAAAGCGTTACCCGGTCTCATGTCACACCTCTGGAACGCTTTCTAGCATCGCGCCCCGTTTCCAGCAGAGTCAAGCGGGCCGTAATCGGCTCTGGCAAATGGGTGGAGCCTGTACGACAACGGAGACCGCTATTGTCTATCAAAAGCCTGCCCTAGGTGGTGCACGCTAAGACGCATAACAACATGCGCCGCATACAGTTGTATGAGAGGTCGTAATCGTACATCGTTGGGGTCATCGCCCCTTCCTGAATTGCGGCGGGATAGAATGTCTTGGTGGTGGTGGCGATGGTGGCCGTGGCTGGCTGAAGAAAGGAGAAGGTCTCCCAAAATAGGGATAGTATCCGTACGGAGTCCCCCAATATCCAAATGGCGAGTAGTATGGGCCATAGAATGCACCGGTACTGGCACCGCCTCCTGATCGTTGCGAGGCGACGGTGCTCCAATCGGTAAGATGTTTGATCTCGAGAATGGGATAGGTGTATTCACTGTCATCCAGTGGCCTGGTTATTGAGCCACTGACAACACCGACTATCGTAATTGGTGTCCCCGGAGGCACAGTTGCCGGGTCGAGGAACTCTTCTCGGACAGCCAGGAAACGACCTTCGGAGCGAAGTCGCGCTGTGGTCGACAGCCCTTCTGCTTCAGTAGGAAGCTGAAGAACTTCAATTTCTGTCCGGTTCTCCATCCGTTTGGCCCTAATGACAACACCACCGACCATGATGACCCGGCCGACATAATTGCCAGGGGCCGCGCGCAGGTCTGCAAAGGCAACACTGTCATCGATTTGTTTTCCCAGTTCTGGAGGTACTTCGTTGAGGTTCCCCTTTCGAAGGACCTGGTGAGCTGATTCCGCGCAGGATGACAGAATCAGAAGCCCACTGAGGAGAAGAACGAGGACCGTGATGCACGGCATTATCCACTCCTAGCGGGAAGCTTCAGGCTGTCCGGCGAAGTTGCGAAAAGGCCGGAGGCAAGCAGGATCTTCCTCACAGTGGAATCCTCTCTATGAAAGGATAGCAACATCCTAACAAGATTTGGACCTGATGGGTACGGTATCGCTGATGGGCGCACGTGAAGTGCCTAATCGCTCACTGAAGAGATGAGGGAAAACGCTCATCGGCTCACGTCAACAATTCCCGAGACGCTGCTCTGATTTCCCGGCAAGAACCTTTCTCGGTTATCCGGGGAGAGGAGTCGTGCGAAGAAACCTCCGTATCTCCCAGAACGAGGGATGGGGTTCGTGCAATTCAGGATGCTCCAAGTCAATTTGAACATTGTAGAGAGAGGTTTCACCAATTCCGATTTGAGTAACTTGATACCAGCAATCGTACTTTTGTCCCCAGCGATCCAGGTACCGTAACCGGATATAGCCATGGTTAATCACAGTAGACCGGATCGGTGCTTCCGGGCCCAGGACGATGGGTGCCACGTGCTTCTGATTCCGTGAACCTCGGGGATAGACTTTCTTGACGGCAAAATTCCCTTCCCATCCGCCCATATGCAGAAGACAATCATACGCCACACCCCCACCCAGGTTCTCAAGCTCCGGATAGATGGTAAGAACATTCCCTGAAATCATCGCCGACATGTTTGTCACGCGAAGATCAGGTTGAGCGGCGCGAAACTCCTCCCTGGTTCGAGTCACGAATACATACAGATAGAAGAAAGCAATAGCCCCGACGATGAGGAGAGAGACCAGACCAAGTAGCAACAGCCAATCCATGCCGGGCCGTATATATCAGATCTCGGGACGAATCTGAACTGACGGGAAGCTGGGACTACGGACACTGTCTGTGGGCACGTTTCAATTCTTCGAATCGGACTCCCCAGAGCGTAGCGGTGGCGTTTTCTCTTCTTCGCCGGATTGGCTCGACCGCGTATACATGATTCTCGCGCCTGGCTTGAATGTGAGGTAGTACCATATCCATTCCGCCATCACACGCACTCGGCTTCGGAACGAAATGAGTAAATAGATATGGACCATGCACCAGATCAGCCAGGCAAACAGTCCGGATAGGTGAAACATGCCGAACTGGGCCACGGCATATGCGCGTCCGATGGTCGCCAGCACGCCTCGATCTGCATAGACAAACGGCCGGCGTTGGTCCGGAGCGGTCTCCTCTCGAATGAGCCGCGCGACATAGCGGCCTTGCTGCACGGCGACGGGAGCGAGGCCCTGCAGAGGGTTCCCGCTCGGATCGGCACAATGTGCGGAATCTCCGATGACAAAGATCCAGGATTCACCCGGAATCGTGAGGTCTGCTCGAACGTAGACCCGACCCGACTCGTCCTGCGGAACTGCGAGCGAGGTCAAAAGCGGCGACGCCCTGTTGCCCGCGGCCCAGATGAGGTTCGTGGATCGAACGAACTCGCTTCCGATCATCACCCCATCGGGCCGAACCTCACTCACCAGACTGTTGCGTTTGATCGTGACGCCCTTGCGTTCGAGAGCGGTAGCCGCTTTCGCCGATAGGTCGAGACTGAACCCTGACAGAATGCGATCGCCGCCTTCCACGAGAAGAATGACAAGATCACTGAGCCGCAAGTTCGGAAAATCTGGACCCATGGCCTTCCGTCCAATCTCCGCCAATGCACCAGCCAACTCCACACCGGTGGGGCCTCCCCCGATGATGACGAAGGTGAGTCCGTCCCTTGTGCCTGTGGCAATTCGCCGCCGTTCGGCCTCTTCAAATGCCACAAGCATCCGCTCACGAAGATAGATCGCATCGGCGAGGGTTTTGAGTCCGGGTGCGGACCGCTCCCATGAATCATGTCCGAAATATGCATGTCTCGATCCGGGTGCGGCGATGAGGGCATCGAACGCAATCGGTGCGCTATCCCGCAACCGCACAAGGCGCGCCGCACGATCGATAGACAGGACTTCATCCATGACCACTCGGACATTCTGATACGGACGAAAGATTGTACGTAAGGGCCAAGCGATATCTCCGGGAGAGAGCGCGGCAGTGGCCACTTGATAGAGCAACGGTTGAAACAGGTGATGGTTGGTGCGGTCGATGAGTACCACGTTGACATCACGCAGCAATTTCGCAGCCGTCAGGCCTCCGAACCCACCACCGATGATGACGACCTGTTTGTGAGGCATGAAAGGGAGCTAAAGACAGGCTACGTTCCTGAGAGCAAGGTGTCAACTTTCCGGAGCACCGACGCCGCTCACCGTCATACGGAGCACGGTAGCAACCCTCAATATCCTATACCGTAACTTCCCACCATCTGTCAGAAGTTGAGTTCCAGATCCTCTCCCAGAATAGTCGGCTCCTCAATCGGAAGCTGGGTCGGATCTATCACAACCCGAGCCATCAGATTTCCTTCATTCTCGCCAGGCGGCCAAGTCCGATTTTCGCACATAGATACATCATAAGAGTTGCAACAATTCCTGCAATTCGTTGACTGATACGTTTGCTCTGTTACTCTGCCTGGAATGAAAGTTGTTCGTAGACGTTCGTCCAGTCCTGCATCCAAAACAATCACCATGCGCCAGCGGTACAGATTCAACCATTGGTACGGCGTGCTCTGCATGTGCGCTATCGGGCTCGTGCTTGATCATGTCGCGTGGGCAGAGGTGCCGAATGAGACCTATGATTTCAGCATTTCAAAAGGGGTCGTGGAGTTTGGCCGGGGACACTACGACAAAGCCGCCGATCTCTTTGAGCAGGCACGACAGGCCGTACCGAACGACCCGGAGGCGATTGAATACCTGGGACAGGCCCTGTTGCACTTGAAAAAGTATCGTGATGCCGAAACCCTCTTTCAAGATCTGACGCTCAGTCATCCGACTCGTACACAGCCCTGGCTTGGACTCGCCATCGCGCAAACTCAACTCGGAAAGTATCATGAGGCGCTGGCATCGCTTGACCAGGCTCAAAACCTTGATCCGAAGAATCCGCTCGTCTTTTTCTATCAAGGAGTCGTCTTGCATGAATTGAAATCGTTTAATCAGTCGCCCGAATTGTTTTCCCGGGCCATGGCGCTCAGCCCTGATCTCACACCAAGCGCTCGCTACTATACGGGTGTGTCGTACTATGAGCGTGGATTGCTTGATCAGGCTCAAAAAGAATTCGAAGCGGCGATCGCTGCAGGCGAACCGGAGTCCGAACTGGCCCGATCGGCTCGGGCGATTCTGCAGCAACGAACTGCCGCTCCTAAAGGCCCCAAGCCGTGGGATCTGAATCTGAACGTCAGCGGTCAATACGATACCAATGTCGTGTTGCTTCCCATCGGCATCCAGCCGCCAGGTGGATCGAGTGGTATTTCACAGAAAGACGACTTCCGCACGACGTTCTATGCACGCGGCGAATATAGACCGATTCAAACTCCATTGTGGGTGGCAGGAGGTACGTACGGATTTTATCAGAGTTTTCACCAGAACCTCACGGCATTCGATATCCAGGACCATGCGCCCTCAGTGTTTGTTCAACATCAGCTCGGCATCGTGACGGCCCGACTTCAATATGCCTTCGACTATGTGCGTGTCGGTGAAGATCCATTTCTATTTACACATGCCGTACAACCGATCCTCACGATCGCCGAAAGCAATAGTCTGTTCTCCCAGATTCAGTTCCGATATCAGAATAAGGACTTCCAGGATGATCGTTTTGCAGGAAATTCCTTTAGGGACGGAAAAAACTGGTTGGCGGGCCTCACACAGTACGCCTACTTCGCCAATGGGACAGGGCACATTCGACTGGGCTATACGTTCGACACCGATCGCACTGGGGGTGGACATCCTCTAGTGGCGACACCGGGCGTACAGACACATGCCGATTGGGATTACAAAGCACACCGCCTATCAGTCGGCTTGGGCATACCGGACATCTGGACGTTAAAGCCAAGCTTTGCTTTCGACTATTACCACATGGATTACGACAATCCGAATTCTTTTTCTGCCGGTGGCATCACGAAACGTCGCGACAACGTCATGTTCTTCACTGCGACAATTGGCCGACCCATCACCGATTGGCTCTCAATCGCTGCGGAATACAACTACACGAGGGATCAGTCCAATCTCCCGGTCTTCAACTACGCCCGCAGTATTTTCTCACTCACTCTCAGCAGCCGTTTCTAAGCCTTCCTCCGCCTCATTCGCCAAGGCGCAAATTGTCGTACGAATTGACGAAATTCGTCGTGTAACCCATTGATAATTCCCCGAAAGTGTTAGCTCTTTCGAGGGAGATGCTCAGACGCGGACTTTCGTCTCGCTCTGTCTTATCAAGAGCTTGGCGAAAGAACTGTTTTCTCTCATGAATGGCAGGTCACGGTACAGTTCGTGCCCGTACCGAGAATGGCGAAAGAACGAGATGCCTATGTGTTCTTGTCAATCCGGAGGGGTCATTATGAATATTCGACGTCGACTGTTTAGTCTCGTAGCCATCACCCTGATCTTTGGGCCGTCCCTTAGTCTGGCTGCGGAAGGGACTAAGGAAGGCATCGGGTTCTACACGGCAATCTTGGGCAAAGCCACGGTCATGCATCCCGGCGAACCTCAAGTCCTTCCGGTCAAGCTCCAAGACGAGGTGTTATTCAGGGATGTGATTCAAACCCAACACGAATCACGTACCAGGGCCCTGTTTCAAGATGACAGTATGCTCACAGTCGGGGAGAACAGCCGGATAGAGATCGACGAGTATATCTACAACCCGGAGAAGAATGTCCGACTGGCAATCGTGAAGCTCATGCAAGGCCAGGTGCGGGCCTTGGTGAGCAAGGTGTTCAAGGCAAACGGATCGAAATTCGAGATCCATACCCCTTCGGCTGTCGCGGCTGCGCGGGGAACTTATTTCACCGTCTGGGTCGAAGATGGACAGTCCGGCATTATCAACATTGGTGAGAAGGGGCGCGTTGATTTTACGTCGGGAGGAGTGACAGTTGCCGTCGATCCTGGTTTCTTCTCGGTTGCCCAGGAAGGTCAGGCTCCGTCGGCACCCCAGCCGCATCAACTTGGTCTCAAAGGCCATGACCAGCCGGAAGCGACGGTGAAGAGCGCCGAAAAAGCTTTCTCAAAACCCGTGCTGGTGTACGATCAAGGTTCGAAAGTTATTCAGTCGATCGAGAGGGCCGAACTAATTGAGACGTCTCCTCCCGGTGGACTCACCCGGGCGTTGGTGGCGGTTGAGCTCACGACATTACGAGAAGCGCCTCTCACTGAATCTCCGGAAGAAATGCTCCAGGCATTGAACATTGATGCCCGCTTGCTGAAAACACTGACAACCTTGGCCAGTCTGTCACCCGAGTCTCTTGGCAAGAGCGGCGGAGGGACGACCACTGGGACTACGGGAACTCTTATAACCGGGGCCCTGACTGTTGGGTCTGTTGCTGTCTCAACCACGTCAACTTCTGCAGGGACTGTGTCTGTCGGGTCCGTTACTGTTGCAGCCGCAGCTCCTTTGGCTCCAGTAGTCTCAACAGTTCTGGCTCCTGTCACTCCATTAGTCTCAACTGTTCTCGCCCCAGTTACTCCTCTCGTCACCACAGCACTGGCCCCAGTTGCTCCTGTGATCACAACGATTGTCGCTCCTGTCGCTCCCGTCATCACCACTGTTGTGGCCCCAGTCGTTCCGGTCATCACGACTGTTGTCGCCCCGGTAGCCCCTGTTATCAATACAGTACTCGCAACTCCTCCTGCCGTCATTAGCGGTGCGTTGAGTCTACTGAAGTAACGTTCCTCTATGACCAGCTATGGTTTTCCTGCGGCCCTTGGCCCAGCCAGCCAAGGGCCGCAGTTGTTTTGATTGGCGATCGACGTAAAACGTGGTGCAGACTGTGCAAATTATCTTGTCCCTCCGATTCAACCAGGCACAATGGTACCCAGTAAGCGGCACAGCACTCACATGCCTTGAACGGTGACTACCATCTCGTGAAAATCTCACTACCCAACACCCCGGGATTCGGATTCCCACTCGGCATCGGATTGGGCGTGGCTGTCACGATCGGGCTTGCATTTGTGGCATGGCTGTCTCCCAACATCGTCGTGCGCATGGACAATACTGCGTTGGACTTTCAGTTCCGGCTGCGTGGCGAACGAAGTCCGGGGCAGGAAGTCATCCTGGTGTTGGTTGACGAGAAGAGTCTCAAAGAGGTCGGACGATGGCCCTGGCCTCGTGACAAACAAGCGCGGCTCATCGATCAAATTCACGCGGGCGAGCCGGCTGTGATTGGCCTCGATATCATCTACGCCGAACCGGAAGAATCCAACATCGTCCGTGACATCAAGACATGGTTGACCACGGAACGACAGAAGGAACCGCTCCCCAGCAATATGCTCGGACTGCTGGAGGCACGTCTCCACGCGCTGGACACGGACCGGCAGTTTGCCCAGAGCCTGGCCCGAGCAGGCACAGCCGTACTGGCCATGCCGTTTTTGGTCCCGGAGGGTCAGACTGCCGGCCTATTGTCAAACACCAATCATACAATTCCCGAACAGCTCAGGCGAAGTGAGTTCATGCTCGTCAAGCAGACGAAGTCTGCCGAAGAGTCTCATCCCTTTGCCGCGACGTCTATGCTTCCACCACTTGACTCGTTTGCCCAACAGGCACAGGGTCTCGGGCATGTCTATCGATTGCCTGACCACGATGGCATCACTCGCCGTGAGGTGCTCGCCCTGCGCTATGAGGATGTCTACTATCCCTCTTTTGCGCTGGAAGTTGCGCGGCTTTATCTCAAACAGACCAGAGAGCACATGGCGCTCTTGCTGGGGGACGGAGTGCAACTCGGCTCGACGGTTATCCCGACAGATCAGAAGCTCCGAATGCTCATTAATTATGCAGGACGGGATCTGCGATTTCCGTGGGTGTCCGCGACGGATGTAATCCACCAACGAGTCCCATCGGATATTTTTTATGGCAAAGCCGTCCTGGTTGGAACGGCGGCGTTGGGAACATACGATCAGCTCAGTACACC
>DATDFW010000166.1:0-4372 GCA_036522375.1 Nitrospiraceae bacterium | reverse complement strand
CCACCCCGCCGGCGACCACACAAAATAACGCCACGGCCCTGATCGCCAGCGAAAGACGATCGAGCACACGCGCGAAACCATCGAGTACGTCGCCGATATTGATCGCGCTGATGTTTGGGAATGAGGCGACGACTGCCTGCTGCAACGGGATCTCTTTCTCAGGCGAGACCCGCACAGTCGCCACATAGGTAAACGGCGCCCCTTCGATTGCGCCTGGAGACAAGATCATGTAGAAGTTCGTCGAGAAATTTCCCCACTCGACTTTTCGGATACTGCGTACCTCAGCAGACACCTTGGTTCCCTGAATATCGAACTCCACGGTCGAACCGATCGCGAGACTCAAATGTTTGGCCGCGTCTTCTTCCACTGAAACCTGTGGGGTCGAGAAGACCTGTCCCGGCTTCCACCATTCCCCTTTGACTACCTGATTATCTTTTGGGAGCTTGTCCATGAAGGTCAGCACATATTCCCGAGTGAGATACCACTGTTTCCCCTGCCCTTCTTTCCCGTCTGTTCGCTTGTCGTCTTTTTCCATTCCCCCTTCCATCGTGACGACATGTCCATTGATCGCATGGAGTCTCGAACGCACTAGCGGCGTAAGTTCCGGACGCGCTTGACCAGTCTGTCGGTCGACTAACGATACGAACGCCTCCGCTTGATCAGCCTGAATGTCGATAAAGAAGAAGGTTGGGGCATCCGCCGGCCGATTCTCTTGTATTTGATGGAGCAATGCCTGTTCCACCAACGATACTGTGACAATCACCATTACGCCGATGCCGATGGCGACCATGATTCCAGTTGCCTGGCTTCCCGGCCGCACAACATTGCCCAGAGCATGGCGAAGGCTCAAGACGGGAGGCCTCGGCACCGAGGCTAGCCCCACAATGAGCACGCGAGCACAGATAAAGAGAATTGCGATGGCGAGAGATAATGCGCCCAGAAACAGGAATCCGATCGACCATGAACCGGCTTGCCACACCGAGAGTACGCACAACCCGAGAACGATTCCTCCAGCCGTGCCGACGTTCCATCGATCGGTCAAACCCCATCGCACCCACCATCGTAACGAAGAAGTTCCAGGCTCGATCGTCATCGGCTCAGCATCGCGCCTGAAGATCGCACCTGGCTGAACCTCTCGAATCTTCAATAGTGGCCATAGAGTAAACAGCAGCGTGGACAACAGGCCCAACGCCGCACCTTTCAAGAGAGGCCAGACCGAGGGCCAAGACAATTCTGAGGAGACCCCTAATTGCTCGAGAAGGTCGGACCCAAACATTGAAGCCATGAGGGAAGGTAGCCCTCGTTGGAGGGCAATTCCCAATATGATGCCCGCAAAGCTTCCAACACATCCCAAAAAGATCGCTTGCACCACGTAGGTCGAGACCACCGTGGCCGAATCAGCACCGACTGCTTTTAAGATCGCGATCGTCCGCAACTTGTCCCTCAAGAACGCGTGGATCGAGGTCCCAACCCCCAGTCCCCCGATGAACAACGCGGTGAGCCCGATCAGCCCAAGATAACGGGAGAGTTGGTCGAGAAATTGCCTCAGCTGTGACTGGGACGTACGATAGCTGGATATGCGCACAGAATCTGACGCCAGCCGATCGCGCAGATCGGAAAGTAGCGGGTCCAACGGCATGTCGGACGGCGTCTTCACGAGATACCGTTCTCGCACCCGGCTCCCTGGTTTGATCAGCTGTGCCGCGCGCAAACCCTCTTGTGCAATCATCACCCGTGGACCCAACGTAAAGGCATTGGCCATTCGATCCGGTTCAGTCCGCACGATGCCGGTGATCAAAAACCTCGCTTGCCCGATCTTCAACGGATCTCCGACGGAAAGGCCCATCCGTATCAGCAGGGATTCCTGCACCACCGCTCCAAAACAGGAATGTCCGCCACAGCGACGCTCATCCGGGTGCAGCAGCATATCAAGCGATTGCACTGGCTCCAGTCGGATGTCTCCGTACAGGGGATACATCGATTCGACCGCTTTGAGTTCAATGATCTGGGTCGATTGGGTAGAAGGGGGACCGTGAGTTGTACGCGCGGCCATGGCGACCAGCTCGCTTACATGGGTCAAAGCCAGACCTTGATCGCTCAGCCCCTGCAAGACTGCTTGCCCCGCGAGACTCAGGGTATGCGTCAGACGAATCTCGAGATCGCCGCCTAATATTCCCCGCGCTTCCTTCGTGACGGCGCGCTCCACATGCGTGCTAAACAGTGACACCCCGACTAGGGCTCCCACGCCGATCGCGATACAGGCGAAGAAATAGAGAAAGTGCCGCCAGGCTCCCCGGGTTTCACGCCAGGCCATCCTGAAGATGAAGCGATTCACGCGGATGACTCTTCGGCTGGGTAGTCTGAATCAGTGAAGGTATCGGACTCGATGCGTCCGTCGCGCAACGCAATCACGCGCTCCATTGTGGATGCGAGCGCAAGATCATGCGTGACAAGAACAAGTGTGGTGCCGTAATCACTATGGAGAGAACGGAGCAGACCCATCACATGCTGTCCGGTGGTCGAATCCAAGTTGCCGGTGGGCTCGTCGGCCAATAGGATTGGAGGTTGACAGGCAAATGCTCTCGCCACCGCTACCCGCTGTTGTTCGCCGCCGGACAGCTGGACAGGATAATGGTGCAGACGTTCTTCCAGGCCGACGGTCCTTAATAGATGCGCTGCGCGCTCCTGTGCTGAGGACATTCCTGCCAACTCCAACGGCACCAGCACGTTCTCCAGAGCGGTCAGGGTGGGGATAAGATGAAAGGATTGGAAGATGTAGCCGATCTGCTCGCGCCGATACCGCGCCAAGGCACTTTCGCGCATCGTCGAGATTTCCACGCCGTTCAACCTGATAGAGCCGGATGTCGGCCGATCCAATCCCGCGATGAGTCCCAGCAAGGTAGACTTCCCGCTCCCGGATGGGCCGACGATGGCCACACCTTGCTTGTCAGGAATTTCGAGCGTGACATCGTCGAGGATCGTGATCTGATGGCCTCCACCGGCCAGGCGCATCGTCAGATGAGAAAGGGTGATCATGTATCTTATCCGTCAGACTCCAGCAGTATCGTCCATGTGAAGGCTATATTATACTGAAGGATCATGCGCCGCACTTGGATTCTCACAAAGCTATCATTGTACTTCTGCCTTTCCTTGATCGTCTCGTATGGCGAGACGTTCAGCCATGCCTCTTCCTCTCCACCCTCGTCGTCAATCTCCCGTCACGAGGGAATTGGAACAAACCCGGCAATCGATGTCGCGGCGCAACCGGGCCGGCCGGAGCTTCATGGGTCCGCCGCACGCCCACGCATCGTCGCCTTCGGCAACAGTCTGACAGCCGGGTTGGGAGTGGCACCGACCGAATCGTATCCTGCTCAGCTGCAGCGGACATTGGACGCAGCAGGCTATGCCTATCGAGTCGTGAATGCGGGAGTCAGCGGTGATACGACAGCCGGAGGGGTCCGGAGGGTCTCTTGGGTTCTGAACAGCACGCCGACGATCGTCATTTTGGAACTCGGTGCCAATGATGGGCTTCGCGGTCTCAGCCTCCGAGAGACCAAAGCGAACCTCGAACGGATCGTTCAACAATTCCAGCAGGCCTCGGTCACCGTTGTGTTAGCGGGGATGAAGCTCCCCCCCAACTATGGCCAGGAGTATACCGATGGATTTGAGGCGCTCTACCGTACCATCGCGAAGCAGTATCACCTGACCCTCATTCCATTTTTTCTTGATGGTGTGGCAGGTTCGTCCTCACTCAATCAGGCCGACGGCATTCATCCGACGGGAGAAGGCTATCGCCTCATTGTTGAAAAGGTCTTTCCCGTGCTTGAGCCACTGCTGAAACGAAACCGGTGACGACGCCCGAATGGCAAGCCAGTCATCTGCCTTCGTCACACAGCAATGATCTCAACCTCATGTAAGGAGGCGGAGTCATGAGTGGTGAGACGATATGCCCGAATGATGAAGAAAGAAGAGGGACTATGCGAAGGGCGGTGCGCGTGAGGGCGGTTGCGAGCTTTGGAAGAGGGAGAACTGTGTAAGAGGAGCGGCTTGCTCAAGAAACGTTGAAGAATGGACGGGTGCGATGGTGACCGCTGTGCTTTCGACGGCGTCGGCTGCTATGCAGAGCCATGAACAGAGTGCCGTGGCGTGGGTCCCCGCGTTGTGATGCTCATGTTGTCCGATGTGGGCAGTGAGCTGTGGGTATACAGTCCCGCTAAGCACCACCAGCAGCAGTGCGAACCCTCCAACCGCACATTGTCGAATCCAATGGAGCATCGCTTTTTATCGAAGTGCCGCTGCCTTTACCGGTTCCTGTTTCTGAATCCGCGCGACCGTTTCTTCGATTTTCTGTTCGGTCAAGAGTCCACCCTTG
>DATDFW010000165.1:0-6373 GCA_036522375.1 Nitrospiraceae bacterium | reverse complement strand
GTACCGTGGTTTGGACTGTTGCAGGCAGCATTGCCTATGGGCGCTGCAGCGCTCGTGACCATGGCGCTACCGAAGCATGTATTGTTCCGAAATTCATACCGCACGCGAAGGTCAGCACGCATCCAGAACTTCGTGATGTCGAAATTCTTACCGATCTTCGGGTCGTAGAGTTCGTAAGCTTCTTTGTCTGGAATCGCTCGAGCCACGACAGCGGCATGGGTGATTTTTTCGCCCGCCGGCAATTCAAATGCAGCCTGTGCCGGGACCCCCAAGAAGGACGTCCCAATTGCCATCATCGCCGTACCAAAACATGCGGACACGCCAGCCCATCTAGTTTGTCTGACGATGCTCACAAGAATTTTCCCATGCCTTGAAAAACAGCCATGGTAGGCCGTTTATTGATCTACCCCAACCTGCGAGACGAATTGTCTGATCTTTAGAAATCTGCCGATGCTGCGAGAGGGGATACCTCGACCGCCCTTAGTAGATAGCCGTATCCTTCATGCGGATGACACAAAAGACGACTGCGGCGGGGGTAGTATGTAGTGGCTCACGCAGGTTCTATTTCAGGATATTCAGCCTCACATACTAATTGGACGATTCACACTTCTAAAGCACATGAGATTGATGTGAAGAATTTTGTGGCGCCAATATAATTATGTGTGAGAGCGATTGCAACTGGTAAGTGGGGGGGCGGGAGTAATCCGACTATAAACCTGGGAAAGTATCTCCAGACAGGTTGTTGTCCGTTCTAGCTAGGCCGCCAGGCCGGATTCTTCATGGTTAGGCCTGATTCGATGACCCTTTTGAATCATCCGGTTTCTCCGCCGGCGTCGTGACGGCGTTGATCTGTTCTTCCGCGTCTTTGATCGAGGCCTGAAAGTCTTGCTCGACCGTCTTCACTTCCTGCTGAATCATATTAAGTTCCGGCTCCACCGTCTTCCGCAAGTCTTCGGCCGTGTCCTTAAAACCCTTGACCGCTTTCCCGACCTGGCGAACGACTTCAGGCAATTGCTTGGGACCGAACAGCAAGAATGCAATCACCAAAATAATGAGAATTTCGCCGGCGCCCAATCCAAACATGGCTCACGACCAGTAATACGTGACCGGGGATGAGTGATCGGTTCAGACTGCCTTGGCTGATCACTTGTCACCCATCACCGTACTATCAACCTTGCTTGACCTGCTTCCCTGATTGTTGAACCGGTGCCGTACCCGGCGGGGCGGCCTGAGCTTGCGTGACCTGCGATGGCGGCGCTTCTGGCGCATCGGACGGAGGAGGCGTCACGTCGATCGCATCGGCCTCGTTGACACTCTTCTTGAATCCTTTGATGGCTTTACCGAGCCCCTCACCCAACTGCGGAATCTTGCCGGCGCCGAAAATGATCAAGACAATGATCAAAATCAGTATCAGTTCCATCCAACCAAATGATCCAAACATCAATCTCTCGCTTTCTCTTCTTATTCCACCCAAGCTCGCCCTGCAACGTCGAACCGCTTGAACGGTGGGGCTTTCCTCATGCGAGGAGAAGGTTGTAAAGGCTATAGAAGAACCACAGCTCAGTCAAGCAGAAATTCAGCAAAAAATCTAGGGGCTTGGCTCCAGCAGGCTGTTGAAGCAAGCTACGGGCATACCGGAGTTTCCCGGGTCTGCTCGCCTGGGATCCTCCTTGAAGAATCAGCGAGATCGGACGTGGGCGTGAAAGTAATCCACAGGACTCGGTGGCGCGGTCAAGGCAATCATGAACGACTGAGGGTCGTAGCCGATATCTTCAAGGTCCTTCGAGGCCAACGCCAATTCTTCCTCCGTCAGATAGGCCACGGTGTCGGGAATGCCTGTCGGCGAGAGCGAGCGTACAAGGGCCTGGAGTGTATCCCGCTCCTCCGGCGGCATTTCCACTGGAATAGGAAAGTCAAGATGGCGCGCATAGGGGCTCCGATAGGTCTCATTCAATGCACGGAGGGTCTTGAGCATCAAGCGGTCCTGCTCCCATGGCGCCATTCTCGTACCGGCGGAAGGATGAGTGGCGATGAGATCCATGAGCGTGAGGACATTAGTGCCCAAACTGCGCCCTACGAACTCACGCTGGCTTTCTACTGTCATCGTGCCGGCATCCAACTGCTTGGCGACCGCTTCAGCTAATGCAAAGTTGACCATGAAACTCTGCTGCCCGCCAAATTGGCCATAGCAGGGCTTCTCCGGATCGTTCAGCACGTTCATATCCGCCGTGCCCGCGTCGAAACTGCTGAATCCGATCGCCTCGGGAGCCAGGAGGCGCTTGGCTTCCTTGATCGTGGCATAGGCCCCTAAATTGACGGGAACCACTACCTGTTCATCGATACGCTTGAGAAACTCCGTGATTGTTTTTCGGTAGGGAACCTCCTTCCATTCGATAATCCGATATTCACGTTCCCATACCAAGTCGTCGAGGAAGGGGGGAAAGCCCTTGAGTGTGTCCATGTCCATGGCGTCGAACGCCCGGACAAATGTCGCCCAGTCAGCAATCTTCCCATGTAAGGCTTCGCTCAAGTTCGGCCGAAGGAATTCTTCTTCAATATCGTTCGCTTGGCGCGACATCAATTTTGTAGGAAGATCGTTCCACAGTTCGTTACAGATGATGCGATCCACGCTGCCATCGGTGATACCGTCGAGTCGATCCACAGTTCCTCGATGGATTTCGACACGGTCGCGGTGAGGAGAGAGTGACGGATGGGCCAGAGCCGCATCGAGCACCGCTTGTTCCCAATCGACCAACACATATCGTATGCGGGGATAGATCATCCCCTCCTTGTCGAGAAGCTTGAGATGGCTTAAGAAACAGGCGGCAAGATTTCCGTTCCCAGGGCCGAATTCCAAGATCGTAAGGGGTGAAGCAGGGGATAGGGGGGTAGCCGGGGTATCGGTGGAACCGGCTGCTTTGTTACCCCGCTGCCCCGTTACACCTTTGTCTCGTGACTTCTCACGCTTCATCACTTGTTCAAAGTAGTCAGCTGCGAGCGCATGTGCGAGTCGATGATCGGCTGAGGCAAACGTTTGGTAGAAGCTGCGGATCTGATGGCCCCTGAAACGGTAGAAAAGGGTATTGATATGGACTTGCCATCGATCGACCGGCTTATAGTCGCCGATCAGCTGAGGTAAGGCGTCTGCGTCCTGCAACATCACAACATCCTGGTCGAAATCGCACAAGCGTGCGAGAAACTTGTCCACCTTTCTCGCCTACAGATTTAAGGACTTTGAATGTTAGCAGATGGCGGGAAACAGTCGCAACCAACTCGCCGTACACGATCAGCCGTCCCCTTGTATTCGGGTCTAGAAGTGGACTGCTCTCGTGGTTTCCTCATCTCGACCGGTCGTTGTAGGCTGATCACTAACGGCTTCCCCTATCCTTGACAGTTTCTGCCGGGTCAGTGTACCAAGACCCTATGGCAAGAGTTGCAAGACGAGCGAGGCAAGGAGTGATCGCAACGGTTCTCATCATCGCTCTATCGGCAACTCTGCCGGCAGTCCTGGCAGCAGAGTTGCCGATTACGAAGAACCCCTCCATTTCTGATTTTCAGAACCGTTCCCAAGACGTGACTCCCTATGACTTCGACGCCCCGCCGAAAGGTCTATTCCGTACCATTACGACGGCCGAAGGATTCGATGAGGAATTGGGCTTTCAACGGACGCATGAGATCGTACCGATCCAACCGACCGACCAGTTCCGTCCCAATACTACTGCGGTTTTCATTGTGTTCCGTCTCCACCAGCATTATCAGGGGTTTAAAGTGTTCGGGCGCTGCTTTCCGGAAGCGGTACCTGGCCTCGATCCTACCGTGATGATCGAACAGGATGTCATGCAAATTGCACTGGAAGACGAAAGCGGCTACCTCACGCTCTCCCCTCCACAAGACGTCTGGAAACCCGGTCGATACAAAGTGGAGATTCACGTGGGGGAACAGGTGAACGAAACAAGTCTGATGGGCACCATGCGCTTCACCATTCTGGAGAAAAACCCATAGCTGGATAGGCGCGAAAGGCGCGACGTACCAGCCAGCCGATTTCGGATCGTTTAGTGAACCTCACGAGTCGCGCACTTCAAATATTCGGCCCATCTCACCGCTCCAGTAACTCTCGCCTGTTGTAGGCCGTGCCGCATTGTTTGACGCTCCTTACGGCATTCTGTAGAATGCCGTAAGGAGCGTGTGAATCCCTTTCTGCGCGAGGAATATCTCCCTGCATGACCGTGCCATCCCAGCCATGGGCCTCCGTCATCGTCCCAATCAAGGATGAGCGAGACAATCTCGTTCCACTGACCGAGCAATTGCTCAAAGCCTTGGAGTCCTGTGACGAATCACGCTCAGCCGCCTTCGAAATTGTCTTCGTCGACGACGGCAGTACGGATGGAAGTTCAGACCTGCTCGATCGGCTAGCTGCGGACTATCCGCGTGTGCGCGTCTTCCACTTCGATCGCAATTATGGTCAATCATCGGCATTCGACGCGGGGTTCAAGTACTCTACGGGCGATCTGGTCATTACGATCGACGGCGATCTGCAGAATGATCCGGCTGATATCAGCACACTGCTTCCCCATGTGAAAACGTTCGATCTCGTGTGCGGGTGGCGCACAAACCGGCATGACAGTCTCGTGCGAACAGTATCGTCTCGGATTGCCAACTCGGTACGCAGCGCGGTCACCGGAGATCGGGTTCACGATACTGGTTGCTCGCTGAAGATCTTCCGCCGGGCCGTCGTGAACAAACTGCAATTGTTCAATGGCATGCATCGGTTTTTTCCCGCGCTGGCGCTCATGCACGGCTTCACGGTCACCGAAGTGCCGGTGCGCCATTACCCTCGCGCGCACGGCCTGTCGAAATATGGAGTGGGGAACCGCCTCTTCAAAAGCCTCTACGACCTGATCGCCGTCCGCTGGATGCAAACTCGCGCGTTGCGGTATGCATTCCGCAACAAGTGACGGACAGGCGGGTAGGACGCGCGAGAATGGCGGGACATACGCCACACGCAATACTCCTTGACCATAACAATCGGCCATCGTGCGCCTCTCGCCGATTGCACCAGACGGTTCCATGATGACCATCACGATTGAGCATATCTGGCTCGCCATCGGATTTCTGGGCCAAGGGCTGTTTTTCGGCCGCTGGGTGGTGCAATGGATTGCCTCTGAAAAAAAGTCGGAGAGCCAGGTCCCTATCGCGTTTTGGTATATGAGCCTTATCGGCGGGCTCATCACCCTCGCCTATGCCATCTATCGAAAAGATCCAGTTTTTATCGCAGGACAGAGCATCGGATCGATTGTCTATGTTCGCAACTTGATGCTGATCGCGCGCGCGAACCAGACGAACCAACCGGCCAGCCCCTCCCCTCCACGAACATAGCTCTTTGATATCACACAGTCTCCACGTATGCGGCCATTACACGAACCGACCGACTCTATGACCACGACCGACCATCCTCACCATGCGCTGATTCTCCTGGCGCTCCTCCTACTATCGGGACTGTTGTTCTTCTTGGGACTCGGCGACATGGGTCTGACTGACCAGGACGAGGGACGAAACGCCGAGGCCGGACGCGAAATGTTCGAGTCGGGCGATCATCTGACGCCGAGGTTCAATGGTGAGCTGCGCGTGGCAAAACCGGTCTTGATCTATTGGTTAATGGAACAGTCGTATCGTCTATTCGGTGTTAATGAGTTCGCCGCACGATTTCCCTCAGCCCTCTTCGGCGTGGGCTTGATCCTGATCCACTACCTGTTTCTCGTACACCAGCGCGATCGAACCGTCGCACTCTTTGGCGGCTTGATGCTCCTGCTCAATCTGGAAATCCTTGGACTCGGACGCATGGCGCTGACCGACAGTGTCTTGATTTTTTTCACGACGGCCTCGTTGTACGGATTCTGGCTGGGACTGCATGGAGAAGGCGTTGTACGCCGATGGATCTGGATGTTCTATATCGGGATGGCCTTCGCCACGCTGACAAAGGGACCGGTCGGGTTCGCCGTGCCTCTCATAGCGGCGGCACTCTACCTCACCTGGACGCGCCGGTGGCAGGACTATTGGCAGAAGGGCGTTCCCCTTGCGGGCATGCTGCTGTTCGTATTGCTCGCCGCACCCTGGTATGCGGCCATGTTGTATGTGCACGGCGACGCCTATGCTTCAGCCGCGAAGACCAACACCATCGGCCGATTCCTCAGCCCGATGGAAGGGCATTATGGGACGATCTTCTTCTATCTTCCGGTCCTGCTCCTCGGCTTCTTTCCTTGGAGTGCACTGCTGCCCCTCCCGCTCTATCACACATTCAAAGAGTGGTACCTCATACGCCGTGCGCGTGCTCGCCCAGATTCCGCTGGGACTTCCGAACTCGACCTCTTTGTGG
>DATDFW010000164.1:0-12358 GCA_036522375.1 Nitrospiraceae bacterium | reverse complement strand
ATTTATGAAGGAGGAGATCATGGTTAATGTCCAGCCCTGGCATTCCAATCGGGTAAATGATCGAGAGGTGTACCATGACGATGGAACATGCCCAGAGGGCACTAAGATTGAAATCTACAATCGAGCACCTGGAACTGGCGGGAGACCGCGCTGCGAGCAGTGCAGCCGATTGATCCAACGTTCAACATAGTCTACGAAAGACGGCTAGACCGCTCGTAGTTGGGGCGACTGCGTGCTGATGGTAACCTCGCGCCTGCGAATTCATGCGTTCATGATCACTTGTTCCGCGGCTGCAACATGAGCCAGCCCGTTGATGGAATGCGACGCCTCGCCGCATAACACAACCACATGACCCAACAAATTCGGATGTCGGCCATCGGGATCGTGGAGGCCCCATCTTCCTTCGCCCCAAATCAACTACTCAGCTCATCATATCGACCTCGCCATTTTAATCAGTTCATTTCGTTGAGTTTGTCAGGTGAGGTGGATACACTGACCGGCGGTTGGGTCATTTTTTCAGAATGTCGGTAGTCGGCGTGCATGAGATATGAGTAAGGGTACGACGATGGAATATTGGGACGTCAGACGATGTGGTGGATGGGGATCATCTTTCTGATAGGGTCAGCCTGCTGCCTTGCAATGGCGGAGCCACAGTCCTCGGAGGGCAGTCAGCCGATTTCCTCGGTCGAGATCGTCCGAGGACGGGATGACGCTCCGATGGTTCTCGTCCCTGCCGGTCCATTCACCATGGGTAGTAACGACGGTCTCCCAAACGAGCGACCTGAACACAGCGTCACGCTGGATGCCTATAATATAGATCAGTACGAAGTCACTCTCAGCCTCTATCGGAAGTTTCTTAATGCGGAGAAACAAGAGCCTCCCCTGACGTGGGACGACGAGGCGGCTTCGACGGTTGGAGATCGTCCAGCCATAGGAATCAAATGGAAATCGGCGGCAGCCTATTGCCAATGGGCAGGGAAACGGCTTCCGACCGAGGCTGAGTGGGAGAAGGCAGCAAGAGGGACCGATAGACGTCGGTATCCGTGGGGAGATATGCAGCCGTTCGTCGACATTGCAAACTATAACCGAGGAGTATGGGTTAGTGAGGCTATCACGTTGATGGCGGTCACTAGCGGTATCGAGGGGATGAGCGTTCGACACGGGCTGAAAGAGGGCGGCAGGAGTCCGTATGGCGTTTTTCACATGGCGGGGAATGCGGCAGAATGGGTGGCGGACTGGTATGAACGTGACTATTATCGAAAGAGTCCTGGGAAGAACCCGCCTGGCCCTTCTACTGGTGAGAAGCGAGTATTGCGAGGTGGATCATGGGCGGATGTACCGTCCGCGTTGAGCGTGACGGCACGGTTTTCAGCTGAGCCGGATTTTGAAGATCGGACAATGGGATTTCGCTGTGCGATGAACGTGGCAAAGTGAGCGGTGCCAACCAAAGACTGTGTGTGATGCAGTACCCATCGATACTGTTTCCCAGCGTCAGGACCTTGACATATCTTTCCTGCGAAGTGTTTCATGCCTGAACGATTGATCACCCCACTCATCATCGTTGCGCTGGTACTAGGGACGCTATTGGCCCTCCGTGCCACCAAGTCCTCTTCGCTGCCATCGGTGCCTGTTCACCCGGCAGTCGCGCTTGCCCCTGACATGGTTCCGCTGGTTACCGGAGATGAACCGATCAGAGAGATCTTGACGAAAGCAGGCTGCGCGGTATGTCACGTCGTTCCGGGCATTCCTGGGGCCGATGGGCGTGTAGGGCCGCCCCTTCTGTTGGGGGCCACTGGGCCAGGGCGATTGGCGGATCCGACTTACCGGGGCCACGCGAAGACTGTGCATGATTATGTGGTCGAATCGGTCATCGAACCTGGACTGTTCGTCGTTCCAGGATATCCAGCCGCCACGATGCCGACATGGTATGGCGCGAAGCTCAGTGCCACCGCGCTGGAAAAGATTGCGACGTATCTCGAGCGGCAAGGCACGTCGCCGGTTGAGTAAGCGCAATGACTATCGCCGGTTTGGCGACGAGGGCGTGACTGGTACGAGGGCTATCGTTTGCGCAAGGGACTGACGTTTCCTGAGGCGAGGCCCTGGATCTTAAAGGCACTTTTGGGGTCGTTTGATTTTTTATCGAGGAGCACGTTGATCGCGTCGTCTCCTCTGAGGCCTTCAATCTTGATCTTCAACCGGAGATTGTTGGCGCTATCGGCGTTGATCAAGGCTTGTTCGAGTGAAATCCTTTCTTCCTTATATAGATGAAACAAGACGTGGTCGAATGTCTGACAACCTTCGTCCACTCCTTGCTCCATCGCTTCTTTGATCAAATCGACCTCGGCCTTTTTGATCAGGTCTTTGATTCGAGGCGTGTCGAGCATGATTTCCAATGCGGGAGTCCGCTTCCCGTCGATGGATGGCACGAGCCGCTGGGAGATGATGGCGCGAAGATTGAGAGACAACTGGAGATAGATCTGCGCATGCCGGTCCACCGGGAAAAAATTCATGATGCGCTCGATGGCTTGGTTTGCATTGTTTGAATGGAGGGTACCGATGCAGAGGTGTCCGGTTTCGGCAAAAGTGATCGCAGCTTCCATCGTTTCCGTATCACGGATTTCGCCGATCAGAATCACATCCGGCGCCTGCCGGAGCGTATTCTTGAGTGCATTTTGAAATGAGAGTGTGTCGAACCCTACTTCTCTCTGCGTAATAAGTGATCGCTTGTGATTGTGGACAAATTCGATCGGATCTTCCACGGTTACAATATGGCCGGGATGGATGGTATTACGGTGGTCGATCATGGCTGCGAGGGTCGTGGATTTTCCGGACCCGGTGGCTCCCACGACCAGGACCAACCCACGTTTCGTCATGGCGATGTCTTTTATAATCGGAGGCAAACCCAATTGCTCGACCGATTGGATCTCAGCCTTGATATGGCGAAAGACCAAGCCGACGTTCCCTCTCTGCCGAAAAATGTTGACACGGAATCGGCCGAGCTCCTTATAGTAGAGCGCCAAGTTCATTTCCATTTTTTCCTCGAATTCTCCACGCTGCTGACCGCGCATGAGCGCCAGCGCCAGAGCTTCGAGTTGTTCATTGGTAAACGGCGGTGCGTTAGTTTGTTGTGTCGAGCCGTGGACGCGATAGGCGGGCGCAGAGTCGACGGTCAGGTACAGGTCCGAGGCTTCTCGTTCCACCATGACTTTCAAGAGACTGCGAACATCCATCGCTAACCCCCGTTTTTCTGCGAGTTATCTTAGGCTGCGCCGCCTAGTGAGGTCCCAAACAGATTGGGATTCATGCTGCGCGATTGGGCTTCGCTTTTCGTGACGAGTCCACGCATTGCTAATTCGTACAGCGCCATATCCATCGTTTGCATGCCGTCTTTCTGACTGGCCTGCATGACCCCGGGAATCTGGTGCAACTTACCCTCTCGGATGAGATTTCGGACCGCGGTCGTGGCGACCATGACTTCGAGAGCGGCGACACGCCCGCCCACTTTCTTCTTCAACAGGGTCTGAGTGATGACCGCCTCCAAGGCTTCAGCAAGTTGTGTGCGAATCTGGGACTGCTGATTTGGAGGAAAGGCGTCGATGATGCGATCGACGGTTTTCGGCGCACTCGACGTATGGAGAGTGCCAAAGACTAAGTGGCCCGTTTCCGCAGCAGTCAGCGCGAGCTGGATGGTTTCCAGGTCGCGCATTTCACCCACGAGGATGATGTCCGGGTCCTCGCGGAGTGAGGCCCTCAGCGCGTTCGCGAATGACAGGGTATGGACACCCATTTCCCGTTGATTCACGAGGCATTTTTTTGTCTTATGGATGAACTCAATCGGATCTTCGATGGTGATGATGTGGCCTTCGAAGGTGTTGTTCAAATAATCGACCATGGACGCCAGGGTCGTCGATTTACCGGACCCGGTTGGGCCGGTCACAAGGATCAGCCCCTTTTCCCGATCGCAGAGCTGTCGTACGATCGGAGGCATGCCGAGCTTCTCCATCGGAATGATCTCGGTAGGGATGTTTCGAAAGACGGCACCAAGCCCGCGGTTTTGAATGAAGACATTGACGCGGAACCGGGCGATGTCGCCCAATTCAAAGGAAAAATCACACTCGCGCTTTTCTTCGAAATTCTTCCGTTGGGAATCACTCATCATGTCATAGATCAGCGCGTGCGTCTCTTCCGGGGTGAGTGGGGGATGATCGAGCTTCTTGAGGTCCCCGTTCATACGGATCATCGGTGGTTCGCCGGCGCTGATGTGGCAATCCGAGGCGCCTTCCTTCGCTGTGAAGGTTAGGAGCTTTGAAATATCCATGAACAGGACTCCTCGCAAAGATTTAATGGTAGTGAGATGGTGCCCGTCGGCATTCAAGGCTATGTGGGAGCATCATGCCATAGGGTAACTAGAAAGCAAGAAAATAGGCGGAAGCGGTTGCGTGGATTCTTCGATGGCTTACATAGAAACGAGAAGGTTTGGATCAGATCAGCCCCGCCGATTGCCCTGCGCGCTGAAATGCGGTGAGAGCATGATCGATGTGATTGAAGGTATGCTCTGATGTCACGGTGACGCGGATGCGACTAGTGGCGTTCGGAACGGTGGGAGGACGAATAGCCGGTGCATACAGGCCTTCGGTGAACAGGTGTTCGGCAAACAAGATGGCGGTTTCGGCATTGCCGACGAGAATCGGTATGATTGGACTGACGCTGGGGGACAGCTTGAATCCCAGTTGTGTCAATCCCGAGAACAACCGATCACGATTGGCCCACAGGCGTGCACGTCGTTCCGGTTCTCTTTGCAGGACTCGTAACGCTGCTGTGACCGCAGCAGCAGAACCCGGAGAGGGAGCCGTGGTAAAGATGAAGGACCGGCTCGTATTAATGAGGTAGTTGATCAACTTCGAGGTCCCGGCGAGATAGGCACCGCTGCTGCCCAGAGCCTTGCCCAGGGTTCCCATCTGGAAGGAGAGGTCCGCATCGAGTCCGAAGTGTTCGGCCGTTCCTCGTCCATTCGGTCCCATCACACCTGTGCCATGGGCATCATCAATATAGAGTTCGGCCTCATAGTCCCGGGCCAACCGACAGAGCTCGGGCAATGGTGCGAGGTCTCCATCCATACTGAATAGTCCGTCCGTCACAATCAGGGTTCGTCGCATCTTACGCTTTGCCGACAGAAGGGACTGCAGGTGATCGGTATCGTTGTGTCGATAGATTCGAAAATCAGCTGCGCTCAAACGGCAGCCATCGATCAGACTCGCATGGCATAAACGATCGGCCAGGATCAACCCGTCCCGTCCGATCAGGGCAGGAATGGTTCCGATGTTGGCCAGGTAGCCGGAGCTGAACGTCAGTGCGGCCTCCGTCCCCTTGAATTGTGCCAGGTCAGATTCTAGCTCTTGATGCGGTGGCAGCGAGCCCGAGATCAACCGAGCGGCGCCCGCGCCGGCGCCAAACCGTCGTGTCGCCTCGACGGCGGAACGTACAACTTCCGGATGCATGGCCAGTCCCAAATAGTCATTCGAAGCGAGTAGGAGAATCCGGCGTCCCGCCATCTCAACCACAGGACCGACACCGGAATGGAGCGGAGTGAGATGTCTGGTCAGATGTTGCGCGGCCAATTCGTCTAGTCGTTTTTCACGCATGCGATTCGGTCCATTGTGAAGCGAGGGGGAAGATGCAGTGTCTTCTGAAAACCGGCATGTTACAGTTGCCTCATTGACAAAATCGTGACATCCTTAGTATAAGCGCGCACACAATTCGAGGAAAGAAGCCTCACCCTCTCCGACGTATCCATCCATGAGCTACCGTATCAAGGTTCCGGCGAAAACGCTTCCAGTCGATGAAGCCCACATGTTGAGCTGGCTCGACCAGACGATGCATAGTTCACGGGGGTATCTACGCCCCTTGCTCGTCGGTCTGGGAGTAGTGATACTCGCGGCCGCGGTGGTCGGAGGGGTGTTTTATGTTGACTATCAGGCGGCGCAGAAAGCCGAAGAACTAGAGCGTGAGGCCATGCGCTTCCTGACGGGTCCTTCTGCCAGTGATCCTCAGAAGGCTGACCAGGCTCTCAAGGAAGCGATCTCGAGGTATCGGCAAATTGTCGATCAATATCCACGAACGTCCACGGCACCTGTTGCCTTGTACCATTTAGGAAATACATTGGTCCAGGCCAATGACCAGAGCGGGGCTATTGAGGCCTATCAGAGATTTCTTGCCTCGTACAGTTCGAATCCTTTAATGACTGGTCTGGTGCAACAACGTCTGGCATATCTGTATTTACTCAAGGGAGACCGGGATCAAGCCGTGAAAGCTTTCACCGACATCTTGGGGACGCCCGGTACGTTGAACCGGGATCAAGCGTTATTTGAACTGGCGCGCTTGGAGGAAGAACAATCGCGCCCTGATGCGGCCTTGGCTCGCTACCAAGAGCTGATTAAGACCTATCCGAACTCTCCCTTCACCAGTGAAGCGACGATTCGGACCAAGGTCATGGACATCAAGAAATCGCAAGAATCAACACCCGCCTCGACGCCGACAGTTCCGTCCACTGCACCGGGTCAGAAGAATACGTCCATTCCTCCTTCGTCATCTGATAAGAAGCGCCCTTAGCAGGATAGCCGTGCAATTCGGGTGACATACTCCGAATCACTGCTTGGCGATTCGTGCCTGTCGCTTACCTTCGTGCACTCCAGAAGTATGGAAAGACGTGAATCCCTGGACGAAGAGGCTGTCTTGGCAGACTCGGGTGGGCGGGTGAGAACTGGGAGTGCTAGGTTACCGGCTGACCATGAGAAAGTCGCCTGGTCGAATCGTTGAGTCGGAGAGGTTATTCTTTGTCTTGAGCGTATTGAGCGGGATATGAAACCGTTTTGACACCTTTTTCAATGTGTCGCCCATGCGTACTTTGTACCAGTGAGAGGGGCCGGCAGTCACAAATTGAGCCTTTGCCGAATGCGGCGGAAATTTGTACGTCGGGATGTGGCCAAGTAATTGTTCTACTTTCACTTTTGTTCCCACGGGAACCTTCAGATGATAGGTCTCCTCGCCTGGAGGAGTCGCGTCTCGTCGCAGCTCTGGATTTAAGAGCCGAAGTTCTTCATAGGGAATACCGGTGACATTGGTGATTGCGCGGAAATGGACGGGTCGCGTAATGATCGCTTCCTCAAATTGATGTGGCTCGGCAGACTCCTGAGTGAATCCATATCGATCGGGATTCCTCGAGATAATTGTGGCGGCCATGAATCGCGGTACGTATTCTTTCGTCTCGCGTCGAATTAGTCGTGTCTTTGAAATCTCGGAGAAGCTTTCAACCCGGGCCTTCTGAAGGGCTCGCATGACCTTACCTTCTCCGGCGTTGTAAGCAGCCATTGCCAGCGACCAGTCACCGAAGAGGTCATAGAGATCACGGAGGTAGCGTGCCGCAGCGACCGTTGATTTGATGGGATCCCGGCGCTCATCAACATAATGATCGACGCGGAGCCCATAGGCCTTGGCCGTGCCCTTCATGAATTGCCAGGGGCCCGTCGCTTTGGCTCGTGAGTATGCGTGGGGATTGAATCCGCTTTCTACCAGTGAGAGGTAGACTAGATCGCTCGGGAGTCGAAATTCTGTGAAGATGGTATCGACCAGCGGCCGATAGCGGCTGAGTCGGAAGAGCCACTGTTCGAAGCGATCGTGGATGGCCGTATTGAAGTAGCGAATGTGGGCCTGGACTGAAGGGTCCATGACAATGGGAACATTGTAGTTCACATATGGTGTTTGATCTGGAGCATTTCGAGAGGGGTCTTGTGTCAGGGAGAAATCAGCCGGAGGATTCAAGCCGTCTGAAAACCGGGCGGGGGCCGAAGAGTTTCCAGACGGGTTCAACTGTAAGAGGTCTTCAGCCCTCGGGACGCTGCTCGTTGAAGCTGCAGGAGGGGAGAGGGCTTCCGGTGGCGGGACTTCGGTATCGAGTGGGACCAGGTTTTCATCCGGCTCGTCTTCCGTGTCCGTATTCTCATCGAAAAGTGTAGACCGATCACCCGCCGTTGTTTCGGACGAAGTTGCGGCCTGCGCTATCAGAGGAACGGAAAAAGTGAGCCATATCCCGAGAAAGAGTGTAATCGGGAAGAATCGAAGTACGGTGGAAATAGTATTGTGTCTGAGGTGTATCATCGTCGTCTGTGAGGCTAGACTAGCGATGGACTGCGCTCCTGTCAAGAAAATGCAAGTGGAATGACACCACTCCTTTGCAGGGTAGAGGTCAGGCACACTGCGTTTGCACGGAGTCATGCCGGCATGAAGGGCCTCAACAGTCTGAAAAAACAGATGTCTCCACGATTCCTCGCCTTGACAGATTTTGGGAGGCAATGGTATCGTCCCACTTTCCCACGCAAGATTTTCCACGATCTATTCCGAAGCAGGAGGATCAGTTAATGCTGAAGCGGTATTTACTGGCTCCCGGTCCGACCCCTGTCCCCCCTGAAGTATTGCTGGCGATGGCGCGGCCCATGTTCCATCATCGCGCCCCCGAGTTCGATAAGGTGTTCGCGGAAGTCCGTGACGGACTCAAGTGGCTGTACCAAACGAAAAATAATGTGCTCATGCTGGCAGCTTCCGGAACTGGAGGTATGGAAGGTTCCGTGTCTAACTTTCTCTCTCCCGGTGACAAGGCCCTCACCATTAACGGGGGAAAATTTGGAGAACGATGGACCAAACTCTGCAAGACATTCGGTGCCGAAGTGACCGAAATCAAGGTGGAGTGGGGCCGTGCAGTTGATCCCCAGACCGTAGCTGATGCGCTGAAAAAGGATCCAGGAATCAAAGCAGTATATGTACAGGCGAGCGAAACATCCACCGGTGTGGCGCATGACGTCAAGACGCTTGCGGAGATCGTGAGGCCCTATGGCGAGACCATTCTTGTGGTAGATGCCATTACCGCCCTCGGAGTGTTCGATATCAAGACCGATGAATGGGGTGTCGACGTTGTAGTTACAGGGTCGCAAAAGGCGTTGATGCTTCCACCGGGGCTTGCATTTGTGAGCGTGAGTGATAAAGCCTGGAAATTGGCCGAAAAGGTGAAAAACACCGCGTTCTATTTCAATTTCAAGAAAGAGCATGAGAATCAGCAGAAGAACCAGACGGCCTATACCCCAGCCGTATCCCTCATTGTCGGCTTGCAGGAAGTGCTCAAGATGATGAGGGCAGAGGGGCTTGAAGGAGTGTTTGGCCGCCAGGCCATGCTCGCAAAGGCCATGCGTGAAGGGATACAGGGGGCTGGGCTGGCATTGTTTCCGAAGGAGTCTCCCAGTGAGGCGCTCACCGCTATTTCAGCGCCGGAAGGCGTGGACGGACAGGCTATTTACAAGAATCTGCGTGTCCAATACGGCATTACAGCGGCCGGTGGGCAAGACCATTTGAAGGGTAAGATCTTTCGGCTCTCACACATGGGTTACATGGACCGCTTCGATATCATTATGGCGGTGGCAGCCGTTGAAATGGTCGTCAAAGGGTTAGGGCATCCCATAAAGCTCGGGAGCGGTGTTGCGAAGGCGCAAGAAATACTCATGGTGTAGGGTTTAGACATCGGTGACCTCAGATGATACGGGATCGTGATGAAAATTCTGATTAGCGATAGCCTCTCCAAGCAAGGCGTAGATCTTCTCGAAAAAGCCGGATTTACCGTGGTGGTCAAGTCCAAGCTCTCGAAGGAAGATTTATTCAGAGAGATCAAGGACGCTGATGGCTTGATTGTGCGGTCCGGTACGAAAGTCACTGCGGAGTTGATCGGGGCAGCCGAAAAGTTGAAGGTCGTGGGGCGGGCCGGGTCTGGTTTGGACAATGTCGATACCCCTGCGGCCACTCGTCGGGGCATCGTGGTCATGAACACACCGGGCGGCAACACGGTCACGACGGCCGAGCATACGATGTCGATGATCTGTGCGATGAGTCGAAAGATTCCGCAAGCGACTGCTTCGGTGAAGGCCGGGAAGTGGGAAAAAGACAAGTTCATGGGCATCGAGCTCTATAATAAGGTGCTTGGTATCGTCGGAGTCGGTCAGATTGGGAGTCATCTGACGAAATTGGCTCAAGGTATTGGGATGCGGGTGATCGCCTACGATCCCTATTTGGCTGTTGATCGAGCCCAGAAAATGGGTGTCGAGATGGTGGAGCTGTCCGACTTGTTTCGGCGAGCAGAGATTATTTCCGTTCACACGCCATTGACGCCTGAAACCAAGGGCATCATCAACGCCCAAGCTATTGCCACAATGAAACCGGGTGTGATGATTGTGAATTGTGCGCGAGGTGGGATTATTCATGAAGGCGATCTGTTCGAAGCCTTGAAGAACAAACATGTGGCTGCTGCGGCTTTTGATGTGTTCGAAGAAGAACCGGTGAAGGCAGACAATCCTTTGTTGACGTTGGAGAATTTTATTTGTACCCCTCATATCGGTGCGCAGACCACGGAGGCACAGGAGAATGTCGCCGTCGGGATCGCTGAGCAGATTGTCGACTATTTCACAAAGGGGATTGCCCGGGGAGCCGTCAACATTCCGTCAGTCTCTCCGGAATTGCTTCCGAGGCTCCAGCCATTTCTCTCTCTGGCCGAGCAACTCGGCAAGTTGCAAACACAACTTTGTGAGGGTGGGATCGAGTCGGTGACGGTCGAGTACAGCGGAGAAGTGGCCACACTTTCAGTGGCGTCACTGACGATTGCAGTCTTGAAGGGGTTGATGGCTCCGATCATGGAAGCCACGGTCAATTATGTGAATGCACCGATTGTGGCCAAAGAGCGAGGCATTCAAGTCAAGGAGGTAAAAAGCTCCGATGCAGGAGACTTTACCAGCCTGATTCGTGTTCGGGTAGAGGCCGGTAAGAAGTCCTACCAGGTGGCCGGCACGCTCTACCATAAGAAGGATCCACGCGTCGTGGAGATTGATCAGTTCAACGTTGAGGTCGTACCGGAAGGGCACATGCTGCTGATCCATAACATCGATCGCCCTGGGGTGATCGGGATGGTGGGGAAGGTGCTTGGAGACAACCTGATCAACATCGTTCGGATGCAATGCGCGCTCGAAAAGCGGGGAGGGAACGCACTGCTCATCATTGGATCAGATGCGGTCTTCCCGGATACGGTGCTCGAAACGATCAAATCCGGTAAGGACATTCTTTCAGTTAAAGTCGCAGCTCTGACCTAACCCCCATATATCATCCATCAGGTTGCCCATGGTCTCCGCTCATCCGAAGTCCCGTCCCTCTTCGGGACAGGAACCATCGTCCCGGGAGCGCTCGCTCGTCCCCATCGGCATGGCGACAATTCTTCCTCATGCTGCGAGGCAGGTTCGCCGCCTTGAAGAACAATTGCTCGCCCAAGTCCACCGCTGGGGCTATGATGAGATCATTCTTCCCACGTTCGAGTATCTCGACATCCTGGCGCCGGGGCTTGAGCCTGAACTGATCGAGCACGGCTATCAATTTATCGATCGTACCACGGGGCGGACGCTGCTCCTCCGTCCGGATGCCACGGCGCAGATTGCCAGAACAGTTGCAATGGGGCTCACGGGCACGGCGTTGCCGTTGCGTCTTTCTTATCGGACGTCCGTCTTCCGCTACGAGCGGGAACATGCTGGACGTGGTCGAGAAATTTTTCAAGTAGGCGCGGAGCTCATTGGACTGGACGATGTGACCAGTGACAGCGAAGTGATCGGTCTGATGGTTGAGTGTCTCCACACGATCGGTCTTCGATCCTTTAAGGTGTCTCTTGGACATGTGGGGTTTATTAAGGGACTACTGATGCGATCCGGTCTGTCGGCTCATGGGCAGAAATTGGCTGAGCAGGCGGCGGCCCGAAAAGATCTGCCGAGGCTCGAACAGGTGCTTGCAAGCGAGCGTATCTCAAAGACTGCGGCGCGCGCCATTCGGGAGGCGCCTGAGCTGTACGGTCAGGAGGAAGTACTGGCGCGCGGACGGGTTCTCGCGGCCGGCGATCCGGCTTTGGCGTCTCCACTCGAACGGCTTGCTCAGGTCTATCAACTGCTGTGTGCAGCAGGCCATCGGGATTCATTGATTCTGGATCTTGGGGAATTTCGTGGGTTCGATTATTATGATGGTGTCGTCTTCGATGTGTTTGCCGAAGGCATGGGCGCGGAATTAGGCGGAGGTGGACGGTATGATCACTTGATCGGTCGATTTGGCCGGCCACTGCCCTCGACCGGTTTTGGCTTGGATGTCGATCGGCTTTTCCGCACCGTGGAGTTTCCCGAGGAAGGATCGGTCTCAGCGCGGGTGGATTATCTTGTCGCCGCGCCGCGGCGATCGACTCGTCAGTTGACGGCGGTTGCGGCCCAGTTGCGTCGGACTCGCTCTCGGGTAATACAGC
>DATDFW010000163.1:0-4135 GCA_036522375.1 Nitrospiraceae bacterium | reverse complement strand
ATTTCATCGAAACCGGCGCGGCCAAGGAAGACGCCTGGACTGCCCAGAAGTCCATCCTGATTTGGATACCGCTGGTGGTGATCGCGACGCTCGTTCTGCTGATGGTGCAGTTACAGAATCTGTCCCGGACCTTCCTGGTGTTCGTCACGGCTCCTTTGGGGGTGATCGGTGCGGCATTCGCCCTCCTGCTGTTCCGCGCACCCTTCGGCTTCGTGGCCCTGCTCGGCATCATCGCACTGGCCGGCATGATCATGCGCAATTCGGTGATCCTCGTCGATCAGATCGAACAGGACGAAAAGGCCGGACGCGACACCTGGTCCGCCATCGTCGAATCGACGGTGCGGCGTTTCCGGCCCATTCTGTTGACCGCGGCGGCGGCCATCCTGGCCATGATCCCATTGTCGCGCAACGACTTCTTTGGGCCCCAGGCGATCGCCATCATGGGCGGGCTGACGGTAGCCACCGCGCTCACGATCTTCTTTTTCCCGGCCCTCTACGCCGCGTGGTTCAAGGTCGAACGGGCGCCTCAGGCGAAGAGCCCAGAGACTGCGCTTCCGTTTTATCCAACACATAACGGTACGCCAGAGGAACAGTCGGTTGCTGTTTCGGGAGGTGTCGCATGAAAGCCTCGTATTCAATACTGCTTTTGTCCCTGGCCCTGATGGGGCTGAACGGCTGCACGCCGACGCGCGTCAGCGACCGCATGCCGCCACTCATCGTTCCGGAACGCTGGCAAAACGCCTCAGAGACCCAACCGATCTCGACGTCCAAGGATCTCAGCCAATGGTGGAAGGGGTTCGGCGATCCCATGCTGAACGACCTGATCGACCACGCACTGGCCACCAACCACGATCTCAGACTCGCCAAGGCGCGCGTGCGTGAAGCCAAGGCCATGGTCACCGTCGCCGAATCGGCGCTCTACCCCAGCATCGATTTGTTCGCATTCGGCGGTCGAGATAAGAGGATAGACCGAGTCATCGGAGTGCCGGGTCCACAGGGCATCGATCTGATCGTGCCCACCGCCAATGTGGGCACCGGCGGACTCGCGGCACGGTGGGAACTCGACGTGTTCGGCAGCAGACATCTTGAAGCGGAGGCCGCCGTCGCGCAGTCGGCGGGAACCGAAGAGACCCAGCGCGCCGTGCAAGTAGGATTACTGGCTCAGGTGGCGACGAATTATCTGGAGCTGCGCGGGATACAGCAACGTACCACCATCCTGCGGGAGAACATTGAGGTTCAGCGTGAACGCTTGAGAGCCCTGCAGGCGTTCTATAAAGCCGGCTTGGTGAATGACATGGATGTGACCCGTCAAGAGACGCTCCTGCACAGCACGGTAGGTACGCTGCCAGTCCTGACAAGCACGGCAAAAAACTTGATCCATCGGCTCAGTGTCCTGCTGGGAGAACCCCCAGCGAACTTAGAAGAGCGGTTGACTCCTTCCATGCCGCTGCCGGTAACCCTGCCGAGTATCCCCAGGCTCCTGCCGTCGAGTTTGCTGGAGCAGAGACCGGATCTGCGGGTTGCACACACGGAAGTCAGTGCGGCCGCAGCCCAACTTGGTGCGGCCCGAGCAGATTTGTTTCCGAAATTCGTCCTGTCGGCGAGCGGCGGGTTCGGTGCACTGTCGGTCGGCGGATTTCCGAGTCTGGCAGAAAGTGTGTATGCGCTCGGGTCGGGCCTCACGGCACCGATATTCAATGCTGGCCGCATAAAAGCTCATATCACTGCGGCGGATGCGCGGCTCGATCACGTCGCGGCCAACTATGAGAAGACCTTTCTTCTCGCCTTGGAGGACACGGAAAACGCCTATGTCGCGCATACCGCGGCCCTGGAGCGCCGCGATCAGTTGATCCGAGCCGAGACGGCAGCGGAGCGATCCCACGTCCACGCCCAAGCCTTTTACCAACGGGGAGCTGTGGACTTCCTGTCGGTACTCGACGCCCAGCGGACAAGGCTTTCAACCAGCGACGAGCGCACCAAGGCCGAGACTGCGGTGCGCGTAGCCTTGGTTTCAATTTATCGCGCCTTTGGCGGTGGCTGGTCAGGTCAAGCCTCTGCGAATCGCTCGCCGTCTTAAGGTATCTGTTTGGTCATGACCTAGAAGTCCTCACAGCGATACGGAAATGACTCGACGACAGAGAAGCCGGTTCGATGGGAACAAACCTTAGCGAGAAGAAAGGAAGGGTACAATCATGGACCATATGACATTTATGACAATCTTCTCTTCGCTAGCTACGGTGGGGATGGTTCTGGTGATCCTGTGGGGCATGAGTACCGTGGACCCACAGGGCCAAGGATCCTTCCAACCGTCGGCAAGCGGCACATTCGGTACACGACCTGGTTCATCGCATTTACAGTACGAACCGCGCATGGTCATGATTCAAGAATTCGTGCCATGGGATTCGACGCGGGCCGTTCCTCAAGAATACGCATTTCAGCCCTCTTTGGAGGTGGCCTATCGGCAGGCGCTCAAGGAGTTGCTGGCGGCACAAGCTCGCCTGACCACTCAAGAACGTGAAGCGGCCAAACAACCCTTCACCTTAACCAGCTAGTGGGAAGCAATGGTTGCGGAGTATCAGACAGAATATCCCGTCAGGGAAGGAGGTACCCCATGACGTGCCTACGCTGCGACGGATTGATGGTGCAAGAGAAGTTTGAAGATCTTGACGGACTTTGGTCGAGTGATCATGAGTTTATCGGATGGCGTTGCATCAACTGTGGGGCAATTGTCGATCCCGTGATTGCTGCACACAGACGTATCACGTCGTCCGTTGTCGCATCTCTTCAGGCGTTGACAACCGCGCACGACGCTCCGTCATCGTGGACTGATCGATTGGCGGATCATCTCACGGTCCAAAAAAGGAGGGTTTGCCATGATTAGCCAAATGATAGGGGTAGGCGCGACGGGACTGCTGCTTGTTGCAGTACTGTATCACCCGGGTATCGCCGCGGCACATGGCGGCGCCGAGATGGAAGAGGACCCCTGCATGCGCCTCGCCGGTGAGAGCATGGTGCATTTCAGTGCCTATCAGCCCCAATACGGACTAAAAAATCAATACTGCACGGAGATTCCTCAGGAGGGTGAGACGTTCCTGGTCGTGGACCTGGTGGACCCAGCGTTACGCAACGGGCCGGTTGGGATGCGGGTCATGAGGGGAAACGGCAAGAATGAGACAGAGGGTGAGATTGTGGCGGACATACGTCCGAGCACCCACCCGGACGGCGTGCTCAGGAGCGAAGTCACGCTGGACGAGGGCCTGTATCGGGTCATCATCGCCTCGGAGAAGCAGAATCTTCTCAGGCGGCCGCAATATCTCTTGCGGGTACACATGGTCGATTATCAAAAGCTGATGCTGTCCATCGCGGGATCGCTGATCGCCCTACTGTCCGCTGGCTGGCTCGTCTACAAGCTCATACGATCAAAGTGGGTGCAGAAATGGCGGGCGGCCCCCACCTCATAGGAGGCCCGATGTTTCGGCACGCGAGCGATGCCATGAATCGAGAGCGACGTATTTGCCTCGAACCGCTATGGACCCTGGCCGATGAAGCTTACCCTTTCATTCCCATTCAGGAGGAAGCACCATGCTAAGACCAAATAGATGCTCTCTCACGATCACGACCATTTCTCTGATTGCGACTATCCTGCTCGGAAGCGGCTGTGCAACCACTTCCCCTCCTCCATCTCAAACATACAACTCCGAATTGGAGTATCTAAAAACGCTGCATCAGGCTGGTCCTGTGACCGAGCCTCAGCTCGTCGCCTTCTTAATGCAGCAGTTCATGAATGCCAACCAGCTGCACGCCGGCATCGCGTTCTTCGAATCCTTCCTGCAAAAGCACGGAGGGCAGCTTTCTCCTGAGCAAACAGCGTTATATCTGAGTTCCTTGGGCGTCCTGCGCGCAACCTATGCCGATCAGGTGCCCCTCTTGAGTCGAATCGCTTGGGTGAATGAGACGATCGAGATCCTCGAGCAGGCGCGGGATCGCACCAAGAACGAACACTTTCTCGTACGATGGATGATCGGTGTGGTATATGCGCAGCTCCCTGAGCGATTCAACAAGGCCGACGCCGCCTTGACCGATCTCACATGGTGTGTGGACAACATCGCGAAGGCCCCCCATGACGGTTGGCTGC
>DATDFW010000162.1:0-8111 GCA_036522375.1 Nitrospiraceae bacterium | reverse complement strand
CCTACACTTATGCTATTGGGATATGACCCTGTTGGTACCTGGGCGATGCCCTAGCAGGGCACCCGTTGAGCTTGCATCCCAGTTCGACCTGTAACGGGACAACTTGTCCCTGTGTTTCTATTGCTTCATAGTTGAATCGTTTATTTTCATCAACATAGGGAAGGCACGTATTTTGTGTACCCATCACGAGACGACACACTGACCGTGTGGAACTTGATGACGGTCAATTCTCACTATGGAACCAGGGGTGTGATGTTGCTCCCTACTTCTGAAATTCCCGCAATGTCAGTGCTCCTCATCGATGGGAGCAAGAATCAGCGTAGCTACTGGGCAGATCAACTTAAAAGTTGCTCCGCTGACTATGAGATCGTTGAAGCGTCGGATGGTGAATCGGGGCTGGCACTCTATCGGTCTCGGCGCATTGATTGTGTGGTGCTTGAATTGTCACTCCCTGACCAAGAGGGCTTCAAGACACTTGTTGAGTTAGTTCCAATCGCGAGCAGGCCGAAGGTTGCGGTGATTGTCCTCACACTGATCACACATCGCGGCGTGTGGGAGTTAGCCAAGCAAAGTGGGGCGTATACATGTTTGGCAAAGAAGTTCACGTCGGGCGAGGACTTAGATAAAGCAATCCAGCGGGCAGTCGCGTTTGTGGGACAGATGCCCAAGGAAGATCGGGAGCAACCGTACAGACTCAACTCCTCTTGACCAAATACTCTCCGCAGTCCGTCGAGTGAAAGTTGCCCGTCAAGTACCGGCCTTCGCTGTCTTCCATCTCCTGGTTTGGATGCTCACAGAGCGGCTTGCCTCCTTGTGCTTTCACGGTGCTTGCAAATACGCGGCTTGCGCCTTGTCATGATCGGGCCTCGCTTTGAGCGGGTGGTCTACTCAGTAGTCGTGCTTCTCCAATCGCTTGAAACTGAAGCCGTAATGCGAGCTACCTATCGCATCTCTATGCGAGTGCGGACTCGAACCCTGATCGTAGTCGTGCTGCTTTCCACAATCGCGGCCTGTTCGTCGTCCCATCCACAGCCACCACCGATTCTGAAAGGGAGCGATCGTCCCCTATCGTTGGGAGATCCTCCCGTCGAGCAGGATCTTCGCAACTGTCGAGCCGAGGTGCGCGAGGCGGCATTCAGCCTCGATGGCTTCCACCCCTCGGAGTGACAGCGAACGGCATAGTGCTCGGGTCGGTCGATATCCCTCATCCAGTCTGGCCCTCGCGTCAGGCCTATCGCCATGCGATCGAACGCTGTCTGACGGCTCGCGGCTATGTATTCACGGCTAGCAGTAGGCCTTGCCGTAAACCCTCAATATTATTTTCCTTCAAACGCGCCTGACGATTGTGGTCATGGACGTAGCGTAATGGATCGAACTTCAAGGGTGTCCCCGGAGACGTTGAATCCTGACAATTTATTAATGTCAGGCTCAGAAAATAAACCTCGCATCGGGGGCGATATGCGATGAAGAGATCGCGCATCACCGCATGGTATCAGCCTTCATCGCCCCGGACGAGGGAGCTGTACGGGTCGATACCACCCAACTGGGCGCTCCCCTAGCTGCACGACTTTTGAAATTAGCGTACAGTTTTCGCATAAGGGTTCACACCTTGAGATCGTGGATGATTAACTTCACCCTCTCAATGCTTACATTGGCGCTACTCTGGCCGGGGACGGGCATAGGAAGCGTTTGGGCTGCCGACCCCATGTCGGACAAAGAAGCGAAACCGACTTTGGGCGAGCGTATCACCGAGGGTACGATCCGGGGCACCCTGATGAGGGTAGAGGGCGAATATTTTTGGGTCAAGGATAACGTCGGTAGAGACCTCCGGCTTCACGTCGATCAAAGCACGAAGCTCGATAAGGTTGCGGTGGGAGATAAGATCAAAGCCTATGTTACCGACGAGCTCCATATCACAACTCTGCAACGTGAATCAGATTAGCGAAGCCTCTTCGTGTTGGGAGAGGAGGTCCGGTCTAATCCGCTTCTGTCATTAATTCGATAGTCGAACACGGAGTAGAGAACCCAAAAGTCTGGTCTCTCTTCATCAGGTCTACACACGCCAGCATGCCAAGACCGCGTTTGCTCCAGCGTGCCTGGGGAAATATTGCCAGTATCTTTAGAACGCAGAACCGCTCTTTCGTACAGTCGGGAACGACCCCTCATTTTATCGACCCCCCACTGCTCGACAACTGACGCGGTATCTCAACCAGATCCCCGAAGACTTCTAGATGTGCTTCAAGGCGTAAGAGGAGATCACCATTCCCCAGCTATGCGAAGCAGCCGCGCACAATCTCGCTATACCCCTTTCGGAAGTCGTCGCACGCGATCGATCGCGTCCTAAGCTCGCGAGTCGACACGAACCATCGCGCGCAAACGTCGGCTGTCCTCACGTCATCTGACAACGGACTCTACGGAGGTCCCACATTCCAATGGGTTGCGACTGTGCGGTAGAAATGAGTGCGCCCGGCACGGCCTATGCTGTCCGTGAACATTGGAAGCACAGCACCCGCATCTTACTCTGGAAAGGAGGACGCCAAGCGAACTGTACAGCTGGGCGTGGGCAAGAGAAGTGAGAGATGAACAAGAAGGCGACAGCAACTGGCTGTCTTGGACAGCCGAACAAGGAGGTGGAGCGATGAGATCCAGGAGATCCATAATGGGAGCATTGGCCATGTTGCCACTGGTGGGGCTGCTCAGTCTCACTGGCAATCACGGAGCGATGGCTGCATCCTTGGAGGAGAAGCTGGCGGCCACAGGCACGGCAGAGGATCATCTCGCGGCAGCTAGGTACTATCAGAACGAGGCGCGAGAGTTGGAGGCCGAAGCCGCTAAGTTTGAAACCGCTGTCTCAAAGATTGGTCGCTATGAAGACACCAAGGGGTTTCGGCGTGCGGCATTGACGGCCGCTGCGCAAGAAAAGCGGGTGGATGCGAAAGAGATGCAGGAACTGTATGCCACCCATATGAGACAGGCAAATACTCTGCATGGAAAAGTACAGCCTCAGTAAGCACGAACTGACCGCAGGGTTTGTGCTCTTCCAATGAAAGACTGCACCGACGATCCGATGGTGCTGATCCGTCGTTCACACGGTGAGATAGACATCCATCGGACGTCGGTTCGTTTCGCGACTTCTCCTTTCCATCCCAGCCGAACAAGGAGGTAGACCGATGAGATCCAACAAATTCTTATTGGGTACACTAGCCGTGCTGCCACTGGTGGGGCTACTCAGTTTCACGGGGTGTAGCAATGGGCTGCCCGCAACCTTGCAAGAAAAACTGGCGACTACAGGCAACGCAGAGGATCACCATGAGGCGGCCATGTGGTATCAGAACAAGGCGCGGGAGTTGGAGGCCGAAGCTGTCAAGTATGAGACCGCGGCCTTGAACACCGGCCCCTATGACTCGAAGGGGTTTCAGCATGCGGCATTATTGAACGCAGCGCAACAAAAGCGGATGGATGCGAAGGAGATGCAGGAGCGGTATGCCGCACATTTCAAACAGTCGCAGTCCTTGCACGGAAAGGCGCTGCCCAAATAAGGCCCTTCTGACGACGAGAATAGCGCCCCTCGCTTATTCATGCTTTGTAACAATTCATGCCGGGCGAGGACTTGAATCGAGCCATTCAACCGCTATGGCTCTACGAATGCCGAAGGAGGGATCGGGAGGAAATGTACAGACTCAAACGCTGTTAACCATACTCCCCGCAGTCCGTGCAGAGAAAGTTGCCCGTCAAGTGCCCACCTTCGCTGTCTTCCATCTCCTGGTTTGGAGGGGTTTTTAGGACAGGCTAACAAACCCCTGTTTACTTTACCCTTGTCATCCCAAGCACCCACACACTACGGCGTCATCGCACACCGAAACCCGTTGCCGTAACCCTTGAATGACGGCACATGGGTTTCCCGTTCTGCGGACCGCAGACCTTCCGGACCACTTCCCCAGAAGCCGCCACAGACCACTTTGGAAATCCCCGTTGCCGGTCCGGTCGGGTTCCGCGACGGGGCGGTGCTGTAATAGTCATCATCTTACCAGTCGCTGACCCACTCCCAGACATTCCCGGCCATATCATTGATGCCATAGGGGCTCTTGCCATCTTCAAACATCCCCACTGGTGTTAATCCCATGTGGCTGTTCCAGAGCTCTTTATTCATGTTCCCATGAAACTTCGTCGGGGGCTCGTCCCCCCAAGGGTAGGTCCGGCCATCCGTTCCTCGTGCCGCCTTCTCCCACTCCGCCTCGGTCGGTTGGCGCTTGCCGGCCCATTTGCAGTATGCAGCCGCATCCGCCTAATCCACATTCACTACGGGACGGTTCTTGTGCATCGGACGGCTCATAATATTCCAATCATCTAAAAACTTTGCATATTCCCCTACCGTCAGTTGGTCCTCAGTATGCCAAGAGCGCATTCACCATGGCGTGTCAGAGAGCGGGAGGGGTTAACCCTGTATAAAGCTGAATTTAACAGAAGTCCGAGGTGCCTTCAGGCGACTCCGGTGATATAAGCCGTAGGTCTGCTGGACGCCATCTCTCTTGTCACTACAACAGAGAAGGACTTTCCGTCATTGCTCAGAGCACCCACGGCTTCCATTAGTTGTGTCGCCGTGGGGTTGTCCCCGGTACGGACAATCACTCGAATCTCTTGACCAGGCTGGGCCATAGCAATGTCTAAGCAGCTCGATGGGTCTCGAAGGTCAAGGGTGCATTTCGGTGATTCGAGTTCAGGCATGGTAAGTTCCTCCAGATAGCCGACATCATGGCTCTGACCAAACCATCAGGATTACCCGCACGATGCCCAATGCAAGGGCCAACGAAAAGAAGAGCCGCAGATGCCATTGGGTTTCTGCCATCTGCCCAGGTCTCCGGCGATTTGAGCGACTCATACTTTTCATCCGTTTGATAAGTGTAAAAACAGACCCAAAGGCACCTATACGCCTCTCACAGAATTGTGGAAGCTAGGGAAAGCCCTGGTTTTGAGTTGTACAACTGTGCAGTGAAGAGAGGCGGTGCAGTTGGTGCGGCAGGCTGTTGCGCTATGTCCTGGTCAATAATCGGGCAGAGGGGAATGCGCCCTTGACGGTCGCGGCTAGTGATCGATCCCCGATGGACGGATGGATGATGGAAGCCCACCCTGGGTGGGCCGGTCGTAAGTGATGGGCCTCACTGCCTCTTGGCCCGCTGTCGCAGCGTCACCACGGTAGAGGCAGACCATGCGCCATCCATGTAGCCCTTGCTCATGGGCCGCACTGCACCCGCAAATTTATGCGTTCAGGATCTCGGATACTTTACGAAGAAGAGTTTCTGGGGTGAATGGTTTCATGAGAAAGCCGAAGCCCGAATCAAATCCACCATGATTTTGGATCCTTTTATACGATTGGCCCGACATTGGCCAAGATGTTCCTCCTGGTTAGATGACTCTATGGAATATGGCTCCGTGAACCCAGACGCAAAACAAAGGCCCGGTCCCTGTCGGAGCCGAGCCTTTATCAGATCCCACTATGGTTGCACTGCATGCACACGGAGGCAGATGCACCTGCACAGGGCTTCCAGAGTGGTTTCCCATGTAACTCGCATTGGACCTCGCCATTGAAGTCCTGTCCATCGGACACCCCATGCTGACATAAACGCGACCCGTTGAGACCTGATCACCTAGGAATAGAATTGGCAGCTTTGCAATTTAGAACTACTCACCTACGTTATCCACCGCCCCTCATCTGGCCATAGAGAAGGATTCACAGGCGTGGAAGAGTAGTATAGTTCACCTAGTCAACTGGGTCCTGCCCCCGTATACTGGCGACACGAAGGGACAAGAAGAGGACAGCTAGGAGGCACGAGCATCCCCGGCGCAACTTAGGACGATTACCTAGGCCGGGGGGATACCCCTGCGTCGGAAGACTCCCCGGGGGTGGCTGGTACTACAGTACCGCGTGTTGCGGTCTCGTGCTTTTTCCGAATCACAAGAAACCGGTATACATTACAGTGCTAAATTCCATGGGTCGCTTCCCATACCGATAAACTGATCAAGGCGCGAGCGATATTTCTCATCCACTTTCAGAAACTTGACGCCAAATCGGAAGCCTATGACCCAATGTACCACTGCCAACGACACACACATGGATTGATCACTATCAGGAAGAAAGAGGCGGAGCTGGAGATGATCTCCCGGCTTGATACGTATCGCGGCTTCCACTAAGCAGCCATACTTGGACACGTTAAGAACTTGTCCGTCGGCGGTCTGTACGCCGTTTGCAATAATGATGGAGCACTGAAGGGCGACACGCTCACTCGACCGAGCTTCTTTGAGAGTCACTCCGTTCGTAACCATGGGGTAGGACCTCCCTTCGGGCCGCCTCATGCCGCCAATTGGTACCCTCCCATACAGGCAACTTTCTTCTCAACTTCCTGCGGCCTCTCCTCCACCAGGCGCTTGGCATCCTCGATGGCCTGTTGCGCGACATCGATCAAGGCGCGGACCTGAGGATCGGTGGTGTAATCCAATGCCCCCTCCAATTTAAGCAACGCCGCGTCTAACTTTGTTATCATGGGATCCTCCTCTGGTATGGCGCTGGATCATGCCCAGCTTGATTCAAGGCTAGCAAGGCCTAGGGCGCGGGTCATTCTTAGTTCGAGGTAACCCTTTTGGTGGTTCGGCGCAAGGCAACGAGCTGGTGAGGTGATGCTAGTGGCAGGCTATGAGGAGGCGCCCCTCTCTTCTCTCCCTTACACCACTATCTAGGGGCACCATCTTTTAGGCCGCGAGGACCTGCCCGCATTTTGCTTTCCTATAGAGCCAGGGCGCAATGGGAGCCGGATCAGCCCACAACCCTTTCTTCGCCTCTCCTGCGTCTTTCTCTAGTTTTTCAAGCTCAGGGGCGCATACTTTCGATACCACCAGCACCAGCCGTCTTTGACCAGCACCTGATTGACGTTGGTGCCATCGGGCAGGAGCACATCGGCGAGGGTGCAACTGTACTCCCCGGTCCTGGCGACGGTGGGATCAGGCCACTTCGTTGGAAACGACGATTTGGCGTTCACACAACTGGCACAATACGAGGATAGAATGTCTGTCGCGCGGACAACTTGTTCGCCTAACTGCACATGACCACCTTCTCTCCCGCTTCTGCACATCACTCTAACGTCCCGACGGTTTTGCGAATATTCATGATTGCGCCCAACCAAAATCAGTGGCAGGCGATTTGCGTTACCAGCCTAAGGAAGCTTCGTTCAGGAGGTGAGGTCATGTGCGAATCTATTCACGGTTTCGGAGGTGAGTCATGCTCAGCATGAATGAAATTATCGTATGTGAACTTATTCTCGGTACGGTATTGATGAGTCTGATATTTGCGTCGCTTGGGGATACGGAGCTCATTGCTGATACATCGCCGAAGTCGAAAAATGAGATGCCGGTGCGGTACCTTTGGAACAAGATTACCGGTGAAGGAATCATCAAACATCTTTCGCTAAGCGGGAGTTACATTACTGGGAATAGACCGGTCTCCGTCGGCATGGCGCTCGACCTGCAAATCTTTGTGCCGTGGGACCCGGAGCCGTTGCGGATTGACCGCGCCATCGTGAAATGGGTCAAGGGGTCTGAGTTTGGGACGGACTTCGACACTCTCCTACCAAATGTGGCTGAGCGTCTCACAAAAATCGTCTCCATGATGGTAAACCCCAACATGGCTTCCGCAAATGGATAAAAGAAGCGGCTAGACGGCCCAGGTTGGATCTAGATTCAGATTCACTAAAAAGCTGCCCTGTCCCGTGAGGGGGTGTCAAGGCTGGGCAGTGGAGGGGGTTTCGTCCCGGCTTTATGTTCCCTACTGTGGGACGGAAATTCCAAAATCTAACGAAACGCTCCACCACGCTTTCTCCACTTTCCCGAAGACTAATGCGGACGCCGCCTGCCTCGCTCGGGTGCCGAAGGCTTGACCTTTCTCCGGGCAGTCGATGGCGCTGAGGCGGATGCGTTCAGGATAGGTTGTGCAGGACTTCGATGGTGTCGCCGTCAAGGACGGGGACGGAGCCTTGAACGACCCTGCAAGATAGATGTTCATTCACCACTCATCCCTGGAAACTTGCCTTGAGCCATTTTCTTGATCATGTCCATGAGTTGCT